>JBGUQP010000257.1:0-4999 GCA_045131145.1 Lachnospiraceae bacterium
CGTCACCGCCTGGATCGGGATCGTTGATCTTAAGACGGGCGTGATGAGCTATTGTGATGCGGGACATGAGAATCCATATGTGATCCATGCAGATGGAAGCATAGAGATATTGAAGCCCCAGAAGAAGAAGCCGCCTCTTGCGGCAATGGAGGGAATAAAGTATCTGGCGAATGAGACAACACTTAAGAAGGGAGACTGCCTGTTCCTCTATACCGACGGAGTGCCGGAAGCTACGAACTCAAATGACGAGCTTTACGGGACAGACAGGCTTGAGAAGGTACTTGCTGCAAAAAGCAGTGATGATACGGAGAAGCTTCTTACGGATGTGCGTGCCGATGTGGATGATTTTGTAGCGGATGCACCCCAGTTTGATGATCTCACGATGCTTGCTTTCAGGCTGCATATGTTAACGGGTGAGGTGGAGTAAGGTGAAAAGGGAGTACAAAAAAAGGATCGGCGGTGTTGTGTCCGTTCTCATATTGCTTACAATGCTCATGCTTCAGGGCTGCGGGAGCACAGCCGGCAGCAGCAGGAAAGATGAGAACGAACGTGTACCTGCCCGGATCAGGATTGGCTGCTTTAACTCGGGAGAATACTATTATTATCATGATGTCCTTGATTCGATAGCTCTTGAGCTTCAGAGGATGGGATACATTTCAGGATACGACGAGAATAAGGTCCGCGAGACAACAAAGGATGTCTGGCTTGATCTGTGTGCATGCGATTCCGACAGTTTTGTCTTTATCCCCGAACGTTATTATGAGAAATACTATATGAGCGAAGAAGAGCTTAACGATGCGGCAGCTGTTAAGGATGTTGACCTGATGATCACCATAGGAAGCCTTGCAGGCACCTTCCTTACTGAAGAGGCGGATAGGATATCCTATGATTATATGGTCATAGGAGTGGCGGATCCCATATCGGCGGGGATAGTTGCTGCAGCGGATAAAAGGGTTAACGATAAGTCCTTTGCCGTGGTGGATGAGAAGCGTATCGGCCGTCAGATAGAAGCGGCTTATGAGATATTCCGGTTTGAAAGTGTCGGAGTAGTATATGAGGATTCGGAAGCTGCCTACAGTTATTCGGGAATAGGCCAGTTAAAAGCAGCAGCCGAAAAATACGGATTTGATATTCACGAGCTTCATGTCAAGGAAGTCTATGAGGATGATTATGACAGATATTATAAGGAGTTAAAGGAAGCTTACGCAAAGCTCATCCCCGATATAGACCTTCTTTATATAACAACTGCGACGATAGAGGATGAGAAGCTTCCGTGGCTGCTTGAGGATGTTATAGATGCGGGTATAGTCACAGTAGCCGAAACATCGGAATCCCAGGCCGAGAAGGGTGCCCTTATGCATATAACCATGTCGGATGCATATGAGGAAGGCCAGTTTGTTGCTGCCCGTATTCTCGATTACGCCTGTGGAGATAAGATAACCGATATGGATATGGTATTTGAGATAGCACCGAAGATATGCCTTAACAGGACAACGATCGAACGCACCGGCGTCAGGCTGCCTGCATCGATCTATCTTGTGGCGGATAAAATATATAAGTAATGGCGGGGAGTATGAAGAAGAAAAACAGTCTGCTTGCGGTAGTCATAATACTGGATCTTACGATCACCGTTCTTTCTCTTACGCTTGGATGCCTTATGTATGCATCCAATTCCAAGGAGATCATAAGAAATAAAGTATATGTTGAACTGACCGATTTTATATCAAATATTGAATACGGTCTCCATTTCGGTAAGTCTCTTGAATCCTATTACGGAATGGAGGATGAGCTTAAGTCCTTACTTGACACGACCGATGGTATAGACTCTGTATATATCGTGACTGAAGAAGAAGAAATACTTTTCAAAACGGATGACAGGGCTCTTGACAGGGAGGTGCTTATCCTTTTGGGGGGAAGCAACTTAAAACGTGGTAACGAGCTTTACTGCTCATTTGACTTTGCATCGGATGCCCGTCTTATCACCCTTAGTGATCTGTCGGAGAATATAAAGGAGTGGAATGCATATTACAGATACCTCTGTTTTGTTGCATTTTCGGGATTTTTTGTATCTGCGGGGCTGATGTTCCTTTTATATAACCGGATCAAGGATGAAAAAAAGGGATATTATTTAATGCTGGTCATCCTTGCTCTTTGGATAATCATAATCAGCAGCTATGTGGGTTACTGTGCATATACGGAATATATGAAGAGCATTTCCGGTCTGGATGAGGCGATAGGCAGGGCCATAGAAGCCGACATATCCTCGATCCACGCTGCAGGGATAAAGGATGAAAACATCACTGGAATAGGAGAGTATCTGAAAAGATACAGCGATAACATTAATGAGATCCATAAGATCACATACGACGGTAAGGATTACCGGTTCGAGATATCATCCTCCTACCTGAAACGCAAGCTTATCGATTATCTGCTTCAAACGCTTTTGTTCCTGGCATTTTCTTCGATGCTTCTTGCAGAATACCAGATATTTATGTCCGGGATCCGGAAAAAAGAGTCGGGGGATGACGAAGATGCATGAGTTAAAACGACAAAATCCATATATGCGCCTGATTTTTCTTTTTGCCTTTTTCGCACTGTCAATAGGTGATGCCTTTAATGTGCTCTTTATCAAGGAGATGGCTGAAACCTTTGCACCTGCGGACAAGCTGGACCTGTTTATTTCAATTCCCGTTACGGCAATGTCCGCAATGATGATCCTTGGTGTTATCTGTTCGGATATGATGGTAAGAAAAAAGGGAAACATGGTTCCTTTTTTAAGGATCAGCGTACTGCTTACAGTTGCCGGAATGCTGTTGAGAGGACTTGCTTTCCACTATATTATACTGCTTGCGGGGTTCATGGCTGTCGGATTCGGATATGGATGTTTTTATATAGGGATACGGTATTATGCGTACCTTTTTGAGGATGAAACGGACAGGCTTGAAACTATGGCTGTCGTGAGCGGAGGCTCTTTTGCCGGACAATGTATGGGAACGGTGCTCGGAGGTATAATGGCAGGACAGATGCCCTACAGGATGGTTTATCTTCTTTCCACCGTCTTGCTCCTTGTGCCTTTGATCCTTGTGGGAAGGCTTGATATACCGGTTAAGATCAAACAGGGGTCCATTATAGACGCCATTAATGTTTTGAAAAAAGGACGATCGATGGTCTTTCTTATATTTATGGTATTGCCTCTGTTTGCATGTACGGTGTTTACTTCATATACGGTTCCGCTTGAGATTGACAGATACGGATATTCGGCGACGGTTATTTCCGCCCTTCTGCTTGCAGCCTATATGATAGCGGCTTATGCAGGCCCCGTTATGACTAAAGCCGTATCGGGAGCCATGTCTGCCCTTCAGGCAACCTTTGTGTATTGCATCGGTGTTTCATTCCTGATCGCGGTGTTTTCCCTGGGAAGGACATTTCCCCTTCTGATACTCGTGGTACTCCTGCTCGGGTTCCTTGATTCCTTCGGTCCCTCTGTAATGACCGAGGCCTACATGAGTGTACACTCGAAGGGAAAAGGCGGAAGCGATGCCCTTATGATCTATATACTGGTGACAAGGCTTGGAATGACGGTTGCCCCTACGATCATTCTTGTTTTTGGGTCGACCATAGCCCTGTCCGGATTCGTCATTATCGGAATGGCATTATTCCTGTTTATAGGTACATTTATAAACGCATTTCAAAAGGATAAGGGGCAGAATGAGGAGAGCTGAAGTAAAGGACACAAAGGAACTCGTTGAATTCTGTGAGGATTGCTTCGGTGAGGCTTATACATTTGAGCCTGAAATGAGATCCTTTATACAGAACGATCAAAACCGATTATTTGTTCTTGATGATGATAAGAGGATAAAGGGCGCGATATTGTTCCTTAATGATTCGAAAGAATCGATAATGGAGGATATGGAGGTTTCGGCTGATGACTTTGACAGGATAAGCATGGGCAAGCCGATACTTCACCATAAATTTTCCATTATAAGGGATGACCTTCGCGGGCAGGGCCTTATGACGGATATGTTGTCCGAGGCTATTTCCAAGCTTGAGTCTGAGGGAAGATACGGAGCGATCTTTACTCAGGGATGGATCAAACAGGAACAGATACCCATGGAGGGTATATTCAAGCGAATGGGGTATTCGGAGTATAAGCGTCAGATAAGACCCTGGTGGAAGTATGAAGACAGGACATGCAATATATGCGGGGGACGATGCAAATGCGACGCAATGGTATATTACAGACCCCTGTGATGGACTTGGGAGTTTTTTATGGCACTTGATGGAATAGCAATAGCCGCTCTTGGAAACGAGCTTAAAGAGAAGATACTCGGAAGCAGGATATATAAGATAGCGCAGCCTGAAAACGATGAGATAATGCTTACGCTGAAGGCGGCAAAAGGCCAGTATCGTCTGCTCATTTCAGCAGATGCATCACTGCCTTTTTTATATCTTACGGATGTAAACAAGCCCTCGCCGGCAACGGCGCCGGGCTTCTGTATGCTGCTCAGAAAACATATTCAGAACGGAAGGATAAGCGCGATAAGACAGCCGTCTTTGGAACGTATCCTGATGTTTGATATAGACCACTTAAACGAGATGGGGGATATGTGCAGAAAAACCCTTGTTGTTGAGATAATGGGTAAGCATTCGAACATCATTTTTCTGGATGATAAGGATATGGTCATTGACAGTATAAAACACATATCCTCGGCAGTAAGTTCGGTACGTGAGGTCCTTCCCGGGCGCGACTATTTTATTCCCAATACTCAGGGCAAGCTGGATCCCCTGAATATATCGGAGGAAAGCTTTAAGGAAACGATAGCGAAAAAACCCATGCCGCTTGTCAAGGCTGTATATACATCGTTTACCGGTTTTTCTCCACAGTCTTCCCAGGAACTTATATACAGGAGCAGCCTTGATCCCGACAAGAGCGCCAATGCCTTAACCGACGAAGAGGTCCTGCATCTTTATAATAACTTTATCTGGCTCATGGACTGTG
>JBGUQP010000258.1:0-5838 GCA_045131145.1 Lachnospiraceae bacterium
GAAGATGATACAGAAGAAGATGCCCCGGCGCTTGGAGACAATAAGGGTATCAGGGTGGAAGTCAACAGAGAAGGATCATCCGGTGAACCCGTCATCAGGGAAACGTCAACCGAAAATGCCGCAATGCAGAGAAGAGTTTCGCAGATGATGGATGACCGTAAGCAGGATGGTCAGATGCAGAATGCAATGCCCGGCCAGTCTTTTGTCGAGAACCTGCAGGGTGATCAGTCAGCAGCCGTTACGGCAGCCGGTGAGGGAGCTCAGCCTTACGTTGATGCAAGAAGCATAATGGAACAGGTTACCGACCAGATAAAGGTTAACATCACCGAAGAGTCGACAACTATGGAACTTCAGCTGCATCCGGCCTCTTTGGGAACAGTGAACCTGTCAGTGGCATCAAACGGCGGTGTGGTAACTGCCAACATCCTGGTCCAGAACGAAGCTGTAAAAGCGGTCCTTGAAGGTCAGCTCACACAGCTGCTTCAGACATTTGAGGAACAGGGCCAGAGGGTGGAAGCCATAGAAGTGGCCGTGGCCGGATATGATCTGGACAGAAGCCTTAACCAGGGCAACGAAAGAGGAAGCGAAGGCGGACAGGAAAGAAGAAGCGAAGGCATCGGACGAACGGGAAGAAGAAGGCTTAACTTAAACGATCTGACCGAAGAAGATCTTGAGGAACTGACAGAAGAAGAACAGTTGGCAGCCGAAATGATGGAAGCCAACGGAACAAGCGTAGATTTTACGGCTTAATATCATTGTGAAAGGAGTGATATGATGGACGGAATGGGTTTGGCAGCACCGGTTGTAAACGGTAAACTTATGCAGAATACTGCAAATACAACCGCAGCGGGAACCAAGGGTACGGGAGAAGAAGCCAACAGGAAATCCGGTTCGGCAATGGATAAGGATTCGTTTCTCCAGCTGCTGGTGGCTCAGATGAAATATCAGGACCCGATGGAGCCCACATCAAATACTGAGTACATTGCCCAGTACGCACAGTTCTCGGAGCTTGAGGCAATGAACAACCTGTCATCGAATATGGACCTGCAGAGGGCAACAAGTCTTGTAGGCAAGGAAGTAATAGTCAAGTCAACTGGAGCTTCAGGCGAGACTGTCTATACACAGGGGAAGGTTGATTTTGTTTCCAGCGAAGGAACCAAGGCTTTTCTTACCGTTAACGGCAAGAAATACAATATCGACGATCTTGATTCGGTTATCGATCCCGATTATTCGAATGCAGTGGGACTGGCAGAGGACTTTACATTGAGCCTCAACAAGCTTCCCAATATTTCCGGATTATCTCCTGAATATAAGAGCGTGATCGACAACCTTACGGATGTATATAATGATATGACTCCTTATCAGAAGGGTTATCTGAGTAAGGAAACCGTTGACAAGTTCAATCAGTATGTTGAGAGGATGAGCCAGCTGACATCTGCGGTTGATGAGGAACAGAAAACAGAATAGAGAGATGAGAAGGAGGAATACCGATGAATATAACAGGCGGACCATTCCCTTCCATAGAACAGGTTACAGACAGTTATTTAAAACAGCCTGCCGGAAAAAAGCCGGATAACAATGATACGGCAAAGTCATTTTCGGATGTTTTTGACAACCTCAAGTTTTCCAAGCATGCTTCATCAAGACTTAAGGATCGTGATATTGAACTTACGGGAAGTCAGATAGACAGGCTGAATGCAGGGATGCAGAAGGCAAATGAGAAGGGAATCAATGAATCACTGGTACTAATGGATCAGATGGCTTTTATCGTAAATGTGAAAAATTCCACGGTGATCACAGCCATGAATGAAACAGAGATAAAGGATAATGTTTTCACCAATATCGATGGAGCTGTCATAGTTTGAGCCGGACCTTAGGGAGGCTTAGGTACCCCCGAATGACAGAGGGGATACACATCATAAAGGAGGTCATTGATTATGATGAGATCACTTTTTTCTGGTGTTGCAGGTCTTAGGACCCACCAGAGCAAGATGGATGTTATAGGTAACAATATCGCCAACGTTAACACTGTGGCATATAAATCCAATTCGGTTACCTTCCAGGAACTTATGTATCAGACAACATCAAATGCATCGGGAGCCAATCCTGATACCGGACGTGCCGGAATCAATGCCAAGCAGATAGGTCTTGGTGTTTCGACAGGAGCCATCAATACTGCGATAACAACTGCAGGTGCTTCACAGTCGACGGGTAATCCCTTTGATATCCAGATAACGGGTAATTCTTTCTTTATCGTTAATGACGGTTCCAGCAATTACTTTACCCGTGCAGGTTCATTTTATGTTGACGGTGCCGGAAATCTTGCCATGACAAGTAACGGTTTCAACGTAATGGGCTGGCAGGAAGATCCAAATATGCCGGGAACCATTAAGCAGGATACCGTCACTCCCTTAAAGATAATGACAGCTGACAAGATGGTTTCCGAACCCGAACAGACAACACAGGCCTATGTCACCGGAATACTTGACAAGAATTCGCCGGGTGTTTCCTCTACAGACGGACAGATACTCAATATTTCCTTCTATGACAAGCAGGGTTATGCATATGTTGCCAAGTTCGCCTTAAGGAACTATCAGATGGTCGGAGAAGACAGGCAGGATCTGGATGAGGGAGTATACCAGCTTAAGGTTACTGATCTGATCGATTCGCAGACCAATAAATCTTTGGTTGATCCGGCAGCGACAACTCTTGAAGGACTTGTTGATATAGACGGAGCACAGGAAATATATCTCCACTATGATACGACGACAGGTAAATTCAAAGGATATTCGGCCAATCCTAACGATCAGCCCGGAAATCCGGAAGCCAAGGCCCAGCTGACCATAGGAATGGCAGGTTTTAACAAGGTTACCGATGATGTGGTGGATCCGACAGTAACAGAGCCTATTGAGATAGCTTTTGATACATCGACCATGTATGACAATAACGGAACATCCACAATTTACGGAACTTCGGGTGATTACAACGGCAATTACGCAGGCCGCAAGGTGGGTGATATGTCCGGTGTTGCCGTACAGCAGGACGGTAAGATATACGCCACGTATGACAACGGAACGACCAAGCTCCTCGGACAGATAGCCGTAGCTTCTTTCTCCAACCCCTCAGGCCTTGAGAAGATAGGAGAAAACCTCTATCAGTCAACAATGAACTCGGGTCAGTTCGATGGCATAGGTAAGGATGTTACCGCAGACGGTGCAGGCGGGTTTAAGTCGGGTGTTCTGGAAATGTCCAACGTAGACCTTTCTCAGGAATTTACCGAAATGATCACAACACAGCGTGGATTCCAGGCCAACAGCCGAATAATCACCGTTTCCGATACCATGATCGAAGAATTGACAAATCTTAAGAGATAATCTGTGAATAAATCCATGGCGGGAGCGCTGCTCCCGCCATAAATTTTGCAAATTGAATAGACAAATCGCAGAAAATCTAGTAAAATCTTGTAAAAGGGTTTATTATGCTCATTAGGTAGGTGGGAGTATTGGATATTGCTACAGTGATCGGTATTGTTGCCGGTTTAATATTTATGATCATATCTATTGGACTGGGAGCTGACGGCTTCGCCGGGATCAAGTATTTCCTGGATGCCCCCAGTGCAATGATAACATTCGGTGGTGCTGCCGCCGCGATATTTGCAAGTTACAGCATTGCTGATTTCCTGACAGGATTAAAAAGTATTAAGATAGCATTTAAGGTGCCATCCCTTGACGCGGGTTCAGTGATCCAGAAGATCATTGATCTTTCAAATGTTGCGCGTAAGGAAGGGCTTCTTTCATTAGAAGAAGCGGCGGGTGAGCTTGATGACGCTTTTCTTCAGAAGGGTATCATGCTCATTGTCGATGGTACCGATCCCGATCTTGTAAGAGGCATCATGGAGACGGAGCTTGTCAGTATTGACGGCCGTCATCGTAATAATATAGGTTTTTGGGAGAATCTGGGAGGCATGGGACCTGCCTGGGGTATGATCGGTACCCTGCTTGGTCTGGTTATGATGCTTTATCATATGGATGATGTGTCGACCCTGGGCCCCAACATGGCCGTTGCCCTTATCACGACTTTCTACGGTTCAGTGCTTGCCAACTGGATTTGTACACCTGTTGCAACCAAGCTTAAATCGATAAATGACGGAGAAATGCATGTTAAGGAGATCATTGTCGAAGGACTTCTGTCCATACAGGCAGGTGAGAACCCCAGGGTTATTGAAGAAAAGCTCAAGTCATTCCTTTCACCTGATATGAGGGGCAGTCTTGGTAAGGGAGAAGAAGGGGGAGAAGAGTAATGGCCAAACGCAAGGCAGAAGAACCGCCGAAAGGCGCGCCGGCGTGGCAATCGACCTTTGCAGACCTGATGAACCTGCTTTTGTGCTTCTTCGTTATGCTGTTTGCGATGTCGGATGTTGATAAACAGAAGTTTGAACTTATAGCCGCATCTTTCACCCAGAGCTTTTCGGTCTTTACCGGAGGCGCTCAGGCGGTGGGAGACGGAATTCTTATATCGAACGGTGTAAGCCAGCTTAATGAGCTCGATGAATATATGACCACCATGGGTAAGGCTGCCGAACAGAACACCGAGGACCGGGATAAGTGGGAAGAGATCGAGGAGGAGCAGCTCAAGGAATCGGAAGCCCTGAGTGAACTTATAGAAGAGGCCCTGCAGGAGCAGGGTATGGAAGGCATGGTTGATGTGGATTTCACATCCCAGTATGTGTCGCTTACTCTTAACGGAGCTCTTCTCTTTGATTCCGGAAGCGCCCAGATAAAGACGGATTCATTGCCCATACTTGATAAGATAGGAGTTATCCTCAAGAAGTATGGCAAGTCCATCATAGAGATTGAGGGACACACGGATAATGTGCCCATCCATACCAGCAGGTTTGCCGACAATAATGAACTTTCGAGTGCAAGAGCACTGTCGGTATTTAATTATCTGATAGCAAATGCGGGACTGGACCCGGCCATGGTCAAGCATACGGGCCGCGGTGAATATGTTCCGATAGCCGATAATTCGACTGAAGTGGGCCGCGCCAAGAACAGGCGTGTTGAGATAAAGATTTATCATACCCTCAGTACATACTAAAGGAATGGAGATGTGCATCAATGAAGAAGAACCTCTTATCGGTCATAATACTTGCCCTGTTGATAGTCAACGTGGCCTTGACCGGAATAATGATGTTTTCGACGGTTACCGCAAACAAAAAGACCGTAGCACTCGTAAATCAGATCGCATCGATCTTAAACATGGAAGTTAAGGCACCTGAGGGCGGCGGAGAAGCCAAGGAGATATCGCTTCTTGATACCGAGACTTACAATATTGAGGATGAGATGGTCATTACCCTTAAGCACGGTGATGACGGAGCCGATCATTATGCTCTTGTTTCGGTATCCTTATCACTTGATAAGACGGATGAGAGGTATGCCGAGCTGCAGCCTCTGGTAAGTGCCAACGAGAGTAAGATAAAGAGTGTCATCAATAATACATTCGGCAAGTATACCAAGGAAGAAGCGTCGGCCAATACACAGGCCATTGCCATGGAAATACTTAATGAACTTCAGACCATGTTCGAGTCTAAGTTCATCTATGAAGTTTATTTCAGGGACATCAAGTTCCAGTAAGATTTTAATACGTAAAAGGTGAGGTGAGCTTAATGGGTGAGGTACTCTCCCAAAATGAGATAGACAGCCTGCTTCAAGCGTTAAGCTCGGGTGAACTTGATGCCGACGACATTAGTTCCGGCGACGAACGAAGTACCAAAAATTACGATTTCAGACGACCGGCTAAGTTCTCTAAGGAACACTTGAGAACGCTGGAGATAATATT
>JBGUQP010000259.1:0-3033 GCA_045131145.1 Lachnospiraceae bacterium
ATGCAGGTTCGAGAAACTGTCTGCCGACTACATGATCCAAAGGGCACAGCTTGACTTAAGCATCCGGCAGCTCAATATTTTAAAAAGACTGTTCTATACGCTTAAATACAGATAACGGGAATCGATTACATGCTGATCTCAATAGTAATACCAACATACAACAGATTTTCGGTAACCTGCAGATCGGTCGACTCATGTCTTAAACAGACATATCCGCATATTGAAGTTATCGTCTGTGATGATATGTCTGATGATGGCTCCTATGAGAAATTGTCAGACCAATATAAGAGCGAACCCAGGGTTACGATCATACAAAACACCGGAACAAAGGGGGCCAACAGTGCAAGACAATGCGGTGTTGACCATGCATCGGGTGATGCAATAGCCTTCCTTGACAGCGATGACTACCTGCCCCCCGAAAGCATTAAGGACAGGGTAAATGTCCTGATCGATGTCCCGGAATGCGTCCTGGTTTACGGGGACAGTAAAACCGGTGACAGGATAAACAGATATGATGATATATCTGCCTTCAAGAGAAACCGGTATTTGATGAGAGAATTATCTTTATGTGAATACGGAACCATGATGGTAAGAAGGAAGGTCTTTACAGATGCCGGATTAACCATCGATCCTTTGTTGAAGGCCTGGCAGGATGATGATATGATCCTTTCGGTAAACAGGCTGTTCCCCGATAAGGATCAGGCTATCCTGCACTGCAATAAGGTGGTACTCGTACATAACAGATCGGAGATCTCCATAACGGGAAGCCATCATAATCTTTATGACGGGTTAAGCAGGATACTGCAGAAGTATGAACAGGATATAGTAAAGGAATGCGGTAAAGGACGTCTTATGCTATGGAAGTTAAGGCTTAAATATCGTAAATTATGGATCATATGTACTGAAAGCAATAATCCTATGATACGTGCTTTTGCAGGCATTTTAAGACGTGCTTTATATATAATATGCAGGATCGGTTTTAAACATATGTGGGGTTAACGAAAAATTAAATGGACAATAAAAAAGACATAATCAAAATTGAATATAACGATTCACTGATCGCGATAATCATTCCGGCTGATTACAAAAATGACGGCGGTATTGATTTCTTCACTCCGAATGATTTTTCCCAGCAGCTGGCATACATGAAACATCCCAGGGGACATATCATAGACCCTCATGTGCACAATGTTGTGGTAAGGGAAGTTCATTATACAAAAGAAACCCTTATAATCCGTAACGGGAGTGTCCGTGTCGATCTGTATGACAATAACAGGAATTACCTTGAAAGCCGTATCCTTTATAAGGGGGATATAATACTCCTCAATGACGGCGGTCATGGATTTAAAGCCCTCGACGATCTTGAAATGATCGAGATAAAGCAGGGACCCTATGCGGGAGACAGTGACAAAACCCGTTTCGTTGGAGTTTCGGAAGAAGAGATAATATATAAGTAACCATCAGGAAATATCTTTTCGGGAGTCCGGTAATGAAGGTAGGAATATATCTTAGAAATTATAAACTGACCGAGGGCGGTGCTGCACTGCTTGTAAATACGCTTAAGGAAGAGTTATACGATCTTAAGTCAGATAAATACGAATTCGTAACCATATACAATGGCAGTATATCCGATCCCTATATAAAGAAAACAGCCGAAGGCGAATTCATTAATCTTACAAAGGCAAGAATTAAATATATTATTCCCGCCAAACTGGCTGATATGAAAAACATACCAAGACGGATGCTCTTCAATATACTCTGTCGTAAGGGAAACGGTAACACCAGTTCAATATGGAATATGATGTGCAAAAAGGAAGGGATCGATCTGTTATGGTTCACTCATCCCGTTCAGGAGAGAACATCGATACCCTATATTTTTACGGTATGGGACTTGGGGCACAGGGTACTTCCCGCCTTTCCCGAAATGACCGGTGAAATATCCGACTGGAACGAGCGTGAAAATGTATGCCGGGAAATGATATACAGGGCGACAAGAGTACTTACTGCAAACGAACAGGGAAAAAAGGAAATACTTGAGAATTATTCTATCCCCGGGGATAAGATAAGGATCGTCCCCTTCCCGCAAAGCAACATCTGTAATATGGAAGGATCCAAACCTGATATACAGCTTCCCGAAGAATACTTTTTCTATCCCGCGCAATTCTGGCCTCACAAAAACCATATAAGGATAATTGAAGCTCTGAAAATTCTGCGCGACGATAAGAATATAAAAGTAAATGTTGTGTTTACCGGGGCCGACAGGCCTGTGAAAAAATACATAATCGAAGAAATAAACAAAAGGGATCTTAATGATCAGGTAGTTTTTGCAGGTCTGGTGACTTCGCAGGAATTAAAATATCTGTATACAAGATCGCAGGGCCTTATATATGCTTCTTTACTTGGCCCCAACAACATACCTCCTTACGAAGCTGTATATCTTCAAAAGCCTGTTATTATTTCCGACATACCGGGTCACAGAGAACAGATGGGAAATGCTGCCCTGTATTTTGACCCATATAGTGCGCAGGAACTGGCAAAGTGTATTTATACTTTATTAACCGATGAAAGTGCAGGCAGGGAATTAAGCCGTAATTCGGAAGAATTACATAAAAAGCTTTTGGAATACAGTTATCCCAAAACCATGTTTTCAATCCTGGATGAAGTCTATGAGATGAGAAAATGCTGGTCATAGCCACTAATATGTCTTGCTTCTCTCAATATGGCATTATGTATTTAAATAAAGGATGCTTTTAACAGTCTTTTGGAGAATCTGAGATGGCCGAAAAAATACTGTTTACCGGTGACTTCTTTTTTGATTATGATACGATCCCGGATGATATAAACAGAATAGGAAACTGGATTCGCGAGAATAATTTTAGGACGATCATGAATCTTGAAGGATCCATATCAGATCCCGATCCGCAGTATGCGATCGAAAAAAGAGGACCATATCTTGCCTCATCACAGGCAGCCTCTTTGTTCTTAAAATAACTTAACACCGCAGGTGTATCTCTTGCGAACATCCATATGATG
>JBGUQP010000260.1:0-11129 GCA_045131145.1 Lachnospiraceae bacterium
GCCAAAAGAACCGTCCCCATGGCACGCCGAGGAACCGTCCCCTTGTCTCAAGAGCGTTTCCGTAAGCATAAACAATAAAAATACAAACGTGATAATGGGTAATGAGATACACACTATATGGGGTGAGGATAAGATAAACGACGTTCTTCTCGGGAAGAAATTCGAGATATCACCACTGTCATTTTACCAGGTGAATCCCATACAGGTTGAGAAGCTCTACGGAACCGCGATAGATTACGCGCACCTTACAGGCAGTGAAGAAGTGTGGGATATATGCTGCGGGATAGGAACGATCTCCTTATGTATGACCGATAAGGCCAAGGTCGTACATGGGCTTGAGATAGTTCCGGAAGCGATAGAAGATGCGAAGAGAAATGCAAAGCTGAATAATGTGGATAATGCTGAATTCATTTGTGCTGCCGCAGAGGAATATCTTCCCGCTCATAAGGATGAGATACGGGCCGATGTTGTGGTTATGGATCCTCCCAGGAAGGGGATGGATGAAGCTGCTCTTGCTGCGGTTGTCGATATTGCACCCGCCAGGATAGTCTATGTAAGCTGTGATCCCGCAACACTTGCCCGCGACCTTAAATACCTGACCGGCCACGACTATGAACTTAAGCGTATCCGATGCACCGATATGTTCTGCCAAACCGTCCATGTTGAAACTGTCTGTTTGCTGACGCGGAAATAGCGTAATTACGGGGTTGCATGCATTTTTTTCATTGGCGGTATCAATGCAGAGGATGTGAACGGCCTGAGCGGGGAGTGGGAGATATCCATTCCTGCGCATATGATCTGCTGCTCTTTGACAGGGCAATTATCGGAGGAAAACTTATAGGCGAGGAACAGCTTCATCCGACGACCGCCGGCGATGAATATTCGATCGAATGTATACAGATTATCATTACAGCTGCGCTTTGATACAATGGTAAAGAAGATACCAATAAGATATACGGCTGCAGTTCATATTGTGCGTAAGGAGAGAAATTAATGATCCGTGAAGCGAAAAGAGAAGATTTAGCTGGTCTGCTTGAATTGTATCTGTTTCTGCATGAAGACAGTATTCCCGAGTTAAATGTACATCTCGAAAAAACATGGGATCAGATTATCGAAGATCCTGATCATCATCTGATCGTGAATGAAATTGATGGTCGGATCGTTTCATCATGTGTGTGCGTGATCATACCGAATCTGACCAGAAACTGCAGGCCGTATGCCTTTGTTGAGAATGTGGTAACACATGCTGATTACCGAGGCAATGGATATGCCGGAGAGTGCCTGGATTATGCAAAGAAGATCGCTGAGCAGGAAAACTGTTATAAGATGATGCTCCTCACCGGATCAAAGAAGCCGGAGACTCTGCATTTTTATGAAAAGGCAGGGTATAACAGCAGTGATAAGACAGCCTTCATACAGTGGATAGGGATGCATCAGTGATCCGGCTGCATTCATTCGACCTTTACCATCCGATATCCGATACCGACATGGGTCTGAATATACTCAGGCGACCCGGGTCCCTGTTCAAGCTTTTTCCTAAGCGTCACCATAAAAACACGAAGGGAAGCAATGTCATTGTCCCAGCTCCGTCCCCAGATGTTTTGCGTGATATAGGTGTGTGTTAATACCTTACCGGTATTTTTGGCTAGCAGACAGAGCAGCTTGAATTCGATAGGGGTAAGCTTCAGCTCTTCACTGTTAAGGAAAGCGCAGCCTGCGGAATGATCGATCTTAAGGTTCCCGTTTGTGTATACGAAATTGTCTGCAGCGCTGCCTGAATTCATCATTGCAAGACGCCTTATGGTCACTCTGAGCCGCGCAAGCAGCTCTTCCACGGAAAAGGGTTTTGTAAGATAGTCATCTGCTCCTGCATCCAGTGCGGTTATTTTGTCCTCATCTTCACCCCTTGCACTGATGACTATTATCGGTAAGTTTGACCAGCTTCTGATCTTTTTAATCACATCCATACCATCCATGTCCGGAAGCCCCAGATCCAGAAATATAACATCGGGATTGTGGGATGAAGCAAGCATGATGGCTTCCTGTCCGGTCGGTGCGGTCAGATATTTGTATTCATGCGCCTTCAATGTGGTGACCATAAGATTGCGGATCGCTGCATCATCTTCAACAACAAGTATGACCGGTTTATTCATTTATGGTTACCTCCTCTACGGGCAGACAAAAGTTAAAACAGCAGCCGGTTGGATAATTATCAACCAGGATTATGGAACCCCCGTGGGATTCTATGATGGATTTACACAGGGCAAGGCCAAGTCCCATGCCCCTTCGGCCATCGGAAATACCGTTATTTCCCGAATAGAACATATCGAAAATATGAGGCTTCATACTGTTTGGTATACCCGGTCCGTTATCTTCCACGTGCACATATATATAGGGGTCAACATGCTCACTGGTTATTCTTATCTCAGACCCTTCCTGGGTATTCTTGATGGCATTGTTGATAAGATTTATAAGGACCTGTGTAATAAGTTTTGCATCCATCCTTGCAAGCAGGACCTCATCGCTTAATTCAACGATGATCTTATGTTTGTCGGCATTTTTATCGATATGCTTTAAGGATTCTTCTATTACATCATTTACTACTTCCAGGGAAAGATGAAGAGCCATCTTTCCGTTTTCGATACGTGAGATTGAAAGCAGATTTTCAACAAGGTTTATGAGCCATTCGGTGTCATCATATATATCGGTAAATATCTGCCTTAGTGTATCCGGATCCAGATGTTCAAAGTGTGCAAGAAGGTTGCTTGCATTTCCGGAAATCGTAGTAAGAGGGGTCCTGATGTCATGAGAGATGGACCGAAGCAGGTTTGACCGAAGCTGTTCATTTCTGACAGCTATAGCAGCCTCTTCCTTCTCTGCGGCGTTTCTTAAGCTTTCAAGTGCCAGGGCACATTCGCCGATAATGGATGTAAGAACACTGTGCTCAAAGGGTTCCGGGTTTTTTCCGTTTAGATAAACGGCTATTACTCCGTAGCAGTATCCGTTAATGCAGACAGGGTAATAGATTGACTTTGCTTTTTTGAAATTATCCGTGTGTGTTCCGGCTACGGCCTGATTGTCAAAAACCCACTGAGCGATCTCGGTCTCGTTTTCATCCGGCTTGGATGCCTTGTCGGTGTACTTTGGCGAATCGAGCTCTATTGCATCGCCAAGCTCCTTATCCCGGGCCAGGGGATAGACAATAACATCCCGGTTAAGCAGAGTGTTTATCTGCTGCGCTGTGATCCTTATAACATCATCCGCACCTTCAGCCTTCTGAAGCATCTGATTCGTGTCAAAGAGAACCTTGGCACGAAAGGCTTCCCTTGCGGACTGCCTTGCACTTTCTTTAAGTTTGTTGGCCAAAGTACCTGTTATAAGTGATGTTACAAGCATTATGGCAAAGGTAACCAGATACTCGGGTTCGTAGGTATGGAAGCTTAACCTGGGTTCCGTGAAAAACCAGTTAAAAAGCAATACACCGGCAAGGGAACTAACGATACAGTAGATCGGGCTTACGGTAAGCACCGCTATGATAAGTACTCCCAGAATAAAGAGGGTAATGATGTTTGCATCCGAAAAATCAAACATGGCAAACAGCAGTCCCACTCCCGTGGAGACGGCAAGAAGCACAAGCGTGATCAGGGTATCCCTCCATGTGGGCCGGATATTTCCGGTAAGTCTAAGCCTTTGCCGCTGTTTCTTTATATCTGCCGCGGAATCGGGAATGATAAAAACATCTGCATCCGGAGCGTTTAAGATTATCTGCTCGGTAAGCGTTGTGGGACTCCAGAAATGGCGTTTCTTTGCCCCGCTCCGTCCCACGACGATCTTGTTGGCCCCTGAAGCATGTGCGTATTCCGCGATCTGAACGGGCACATCATTTCCTATGACCGTTATTATCGTAGCACCCTTCTGTTCGGCAAACCTTATATTGTCCTGCAGACGGAGCCTGTCTCTTTCGGAAACAGAGTCATAGTTGGCAGGCTTGACGTAAATTGCGGTAAGGGCCGCATGAAAGGCTTCGGCCATCCCTGCTGCCGCATCAATGACCTTCTGATTATACGGAGAGGACGAGAGGCAGACAAGTATACGTTCGTCGTTTCCTGATACAGTATTTACTTTTTCATTAATATTTACGGGTATCGACATTATAAATGAGGCTTCTCCTTATCAGATTACATTTGGTATAATTTTACCGCCCGGGTTGCAAAGATAACATTAAGACAGCCCTTATGAGTATTAAGATTAAATTAAGAAATACCCGCAGAATATGATACCTTTACATCCGGTAAAAATCAAACTGATCGTTTTTCTCTTTTTATAACGAAGGGTTTCTGATAAAATATAATAGATTGGGGATATAAGACAGACAGCAGATGTTGGGGAGGTCTGAGACGGAAAGATGTTTTATTCGTTCATAGGTATACTGGCAATTATACTTCATTTCATAATTAACAGAAAAGCGCTTAAGAGGGTTGATGTCCAGTCCGTACAGGGAACAGCCGGACTTAAGGAAGCAGTCCGCTACAGGTTCTTTCTGATAACGGTGACCTGCTTTTATATTTTCGATATTGCATGGGGATTTCTGTATGAACATCACGATATACCGGCGCTGTTTCCGGTCATCTATTCGACCGGGATCTTTTACTTTATTTTCATGTTTCTTACAACACTTACCTGGATCCGCTATGTGGTTGCCTATCTGGATAAGAGACGCCGCCCCAGCAAGGCATTGCTCTATGCGGTATGGACAATGTTTACGGCAGGTATCCTGTCCCTGATGATCAACCGTTTTTACCCGTTTATCTTTTCCTTTAATGAAGATCATGAATATGTTCCGGAGCAGGGGAGATATATAGCCTTTGTATTTCAGATAATCCTGTATATGATCACTTCGGCATATATGCTGTATACAGCTAATAAGTCGATGGTCCGTGAAAGGACCCGTTATCGTGCTGCGGGGATGGCCTCTCTTGTGATGGAGATCTTCCAGATCCTTCAGGTAACAAGTGCGGAATTACCTTTCTGTTCAATGGGATTTATCATAGGAACCTGTGTGATCCATTCATATGTTATAGAGGGAGAGAGGAAGGAAAAAGAGACATACGACAACATAGCAAGAAGTCTTGCGGAAGATTACGAAGCTATGTATTACATTGATATAGAGACCGGAGAATACAGGGAATTCTCAACGAGTCTTGAATACGATTCCCTGAACGTGCCCATGACAGGCAGGGATTTTTATTCGGAAACCCGGGAAAATGCCGTAAGGTACGCTCATCCCGATGACAGGGAATTTGCCGAGAGCCTATATTATAAGGAGACCATGCTAAAGAACCTTGAAGACAGGAAGTCTTACTCATATAAATACAGGATCATGGTGAACGGAGAGCCCAGATACTTTAGGTTCACGGTAATGAGGGCCGGTGACGACAGGCATTTCGTCCTTTATGAGAAGGACATAGATGACGAGATCACGGCTGAATCAATGCGGCTTAAGGATCAGAAGAAACATGCCACATTCTCGCAGATCGCAGAGAGCCTGGCATCCAATTATAACGTGATCTACTATGTGGATGTTTCGGATAACAGTTATGTCTGCTATGAATCCGATCATGCCTATGGACAGCTTGAAATAAGAGGTTCAGGCATGAATTTCTTCAGGGAGAGTGCAGACAATGTTGAAAAGATCGTCCATAAAAATGACAGGGACCGGGTGAGTGAGTTCGTGAATAGGGAGAAAATGGTCTCTTCAATGAAAAACAAGAGAAGGTACAGTATCGATTACCGCCTGATGATCAGCGGAAGGTCGCAGTATTTCAGGATGACCGTACGCAAAACAAGCGACGGACTGCACTTTATCATAGGAGTTGAGAATATCGATGCCGAAGTAAGAAAAGAGAAGCAGGCACTTAAGGCACTGAATATCGAGAAAGAACTGGCAAGACGCGATGAGCTTACCGGGATAAAGAACAAGACAGCATATACGGAACTTGAACAGTCGGTACAGACAAACATGGACAACGGTATGGATTATCTGTCCTTTGGTATACTGGTTTGTGATGCCAATGACCTGAAAATGATAAATGATAGTGAAGGCCATGTGGCGGGAGATGAATATATAAAGGCATCAGCCAGGCTTCTGTGCGACATATTCAGCCACAGTCCGGTGTTCAGGGTAGGAGGGGATGAATTTGTGGTCTTTTTGCGGGGCAATGATTATACGGCAAGATGGAAACTGATCGAAAAACTTAAGGATGAGGCCCTTAAGAATCAGGCAACCGGGTACGGACCGGTCCTGGCTGCCGGTATGGCGGAGTATGAACCTAAGACAGACAGCCTTGTATCGGAAATATTCGACCGGGCTGACAAGGAGATGTACAAGAATAAGCAGGAGCTTAAGGATATTGCATATACGAAGAGCTGAGGGAGGGAGCATATGAACATACCGAAAGATCCCATGATGTTAATGAGTTATATTAATACCCAGTTAAGGGACAATTATCCCTCTCTTGATGAGCTTGTGGATAGCCTTGATATTGACGAAAAAGAGATAAGGGATAAACTTAAGACTGTAGGGATGGAATATGACCCGGAACTTAACAGGTTTATTGCAAGAGGTTAGATCGAAAGGAATATAAATAGTAAATTACGAGGAAGCAGGGAAATGACTCTTAGGGAATTAAAGACCGGGCAGAGTGCCGTAATTGAGAGCGTAGGGGGTGAAGGAGCGACCAGGCAGCACTTTCTTGATATGGGAGTGATACCGGGAGCGGAGGTCACCCTTATTAAATATGCGCCGATGGGTGATCCCATGGAGCTTAGGATACATGGATATGAGCTGACTCTGCGTTTGTCTGAAGCTGAAAAGATCGGGATAAAAACCGATAAGAAAATGGTAGTCGATACCGTGGTAAGGAAGAATGCGGAACGGGAAAAGGAAGCTGCAGCATTAAGGGACAAACCGGAAAGGAGCAAGTCTAAGAAGAGTCACCATCCGGGCCTTGGAGAGGGTGGTATCTTCCATGAAAAGTCAAAAGAGAAACCTCTTCCCGAAAATACTGTGCTTACCTTTGCGCTCGCGGGTAATCAGAACAGCGGAAAGACCACACTCTTTAACCAGCTGACAGGCTCCAATCAGCATGTCGGCAACTTCCCCGGAGTAACGGTGGACAGGAAGAGCGGGGCGATAAAGGGAAAGCCCATGACCGAAGTAGTGGATCTTCCGGGTATCTATTCCCTGTCTCCCTATACCGATGAAGAGATCGTGTCCCGACAGTACATAATCGATGAGAAACCCAAGGGGATAATAAATATAGTCGATGCGACAAATATAGAGAGAAACCTCTATCTTACCATGCAGCTTATTGAGCTTGATGTTCCGATGGTACTTGCCCTTAACATGATGGATGAAATGAGGGGCAACGGGGGTTCCGTAAAGATAAATGAGATGGAAGCCCTTTTGGGGATCCCCGTCATACCCATTTCGGCATCCAAAAATGAGGGTGTACACGAGCTTGTACGCCATGCCGTTCATGTCGCCAAATACCAGGAGAGTCCCGGCAAGAAGGACTTCTGCGATGAGACGGATAACGGGGGCGCGGTGCACCGCTGCATCCACGGCATCATGCACCTTATAGAGGACCATGCAAGGCGGGCTGGCATTCCGATTAGGTTCGCTGCCAACAAGGTTATTGAGGGCGATTTACGGATCATAGACCAGCTGAACCTGTCCGATAACGAGAAGGAAATGATCGAGCATATCATAATCCAGATGGAGGAAGAGCGGGGACTTGACAGGTCTGCGGCAATGGCCGACATGCGTTTTAGCTTCATAGACAGGCTTGTAAGGGAGACTGTGGTCAAGCCTGAAGTAAGTAAGGAGAGGGAGCGCAGTGAGAGGATAGACAGGATCCTGACCGGTAAGTTCACGGCAATACCTGCCTTTATTGTCATAATTGGACTTATTTTCTGGCTCACCTTCAATGTTATCGGAGCCAGACTTCAGGATATGCTGGATGAGGGCATAGGACTGATATCATCAAAAGCGGATGTGCTTATGACAGCTGCCGGGGTTAATGATGTAATCCACTCTCTTGTGATCGAGGGAATATTTAACGGGGTCGGAAGCGTACTATCCTTCCTTCCGATAATCATCCTGCTGTTTTTCTTCCTGTCTCTTTTGGAGGATACCGGCTATATGGCAAGGATAGCTTTCGTAATGGACAGGCCCTTAAGAAAGATAGGACTGTCGGGCAGGAGTATCGTCCCTATGCTTATCGGTTTCGGATGCTCGGTTCCGGGTGTAATGGCCTCAAGAACACTGCCTTCGGAGAGGGACAGGAAGCTTACGATCATGCTTATACCCTTTATGAGCTGTACGGCCAAGCTTCCGGTATACGGACTCTTTATAGCAGCCTTCTTCCCCGGAAGGGGAGCCCTTATCATGATAGGTCTTTATCTTTTCGGGATCATCACGGGCGTGATCTATGCCATTATAAGCAAGGCCACCGTATTTAAGGGCGAGGCGGTTCCCTTTGTCATGGAGCTCCCCAATTACAGGCTGCCCGGTGCCAAAAATGTTTTACAGCTCCTTTGGGAGAAGGCCAAGGACTTTTTGATGAGGGCCTTTACCATAATCTTTATAGCAACGATCGTCATATGGTTCCTTCGCACCTTCAGCCCGGGTTTTGCTCTTGCAGGGGATATTTCGGACAGTATACTTGCG
Source organism: Lachnospiraceae bacterium (assembly GCA_045131145.1). Classification (GTDB taxonomy): domain Bacteria; phylum Bacillota; class Clostridia; order Lachnospirales; family Lachnospiraceae; genus UBA2868. The sequence continues at coordinate 8,732 of JBGUQP010000260.1, forward strand.
AGGGTTTCAGGACTTATAGCCCCGGTATTTGCGCCGCTTGGGTTTGGTGATTTCCGCTATGCGACAGCCCTTATCACGGGCTTTATCGCCAAGGAGAGTGTGGTTGCCACCCTCACTGTCCTCTTCGGGAGTGAAGAGGCACTGAGTCAGTCACTTTCCCTTGCGGCAGCAGGCGCACTCCTTGTGTTCAGCCTCCTGTATACGCCCTGTGTTGCGGCAATAGCATCGGTAAAGAGGGAGCTTGGCGGGAAGTGGGCCCTGCTCATGGTAATAATGCAGTGTACCATAGCCTGGATCATGGCTGCTATAGTCCATTTGATCCTGGTAACGGCGGGCCTGTAAGAATATATAGTAAATGGTATAGAAATATCTGTTGAGCTTGAGATGTTTTTGTAGTAAAATATTACGGTTAGAGAAAACTAACCCCATTTAGTATAAATAACAGTTTAAAACATTAAAGGAGAATTATTATGAGACAAAAACCGGTAGTACTGATGGTCCTTGACGGATACGGACTTTCAGACAATCATAATGCAAATGCAGTTTACATGGCCAATACGCCCGTTATGGACAAGCTGATGGCTGAATGTCCTTTTCAGAAGGGATATGCATCGGGTCTTGCGGTAGGTCTTCCCGACGGACAGATGGGCAACTCGGAAGTTGGCCATATGAACATCGGATCGGGCAGGATCATTTACCAGGACCTTACCCTTATTACCAAGTATATCGAAGACGGCGACTTTTTCAAAAATGAGGAGCTCCTTCGTGCGATCAACAACTGCAAGCAGAACGGAAGTGACCTCCATCTGTGGGGACTTCTTTCGGACGGCGGTGTTCATTCACACAACACCCACCTCTATGCGATCCTTGAGCTGTGTAAGAGGGAAGGCTTCAAGGATGTTTACATCCACCCCTTCTTCGACGGTAGGGATACACCTCCCGCATCGGGCAAGGATTACTTACAGGAGCTTATTGATAAGGCAGATGAGATCGGTGTAGGTAAGGTTGCTTCTCTTTCGGGCCGTTACTACGCAATGGACAGGGATAACAACTGGGACCGCATCCAGAAGGCATATGACTCTCTGGTACTCGGTGAGGGTGTCAAGGCTACCGATCCCATTAAGGCTATGCAGGATTCATACGATAATGAAGTGACCGATGAGTTCGTTCTTCCCACGGTCATCACAGATGAGGCAGGCAAGCCCCTTTCGGTTGTTAAGCCGAATGATTCCGTTATATTCTTCAACTTCCGTCCCGACAGAGCCCGTGAGATCACCAAGGCCTTCTGTTTCTCGGATGAGGATATAGCAGCTCAGGAGGGCGATGCTTCCGACAGTAAGTGCATCAAGTTCTTAAAGAGGGCGAACGGCTTCATGCCTCTTACCTATGTATGCTTCAAGGATTATGATGAGACCATTCCCAACAAGTTCGTTGCATTTAAGAAGCAGGAGATAGTAAATACCTTCGGTGAGTACCTTGCAAATAAGGGACTTAAGCAGCTTCGTCTTGCAGAGACCGAGAAGTATGCGCACGTTACCTTCTTCTTCAACGGCGGTATCGAGGAGCCCAACAAGGATGAGGACAGAACGCTTGTCAATTCACCCGCTGTTGCGACCTACGACCTTAAGCCCGAGATGAGCGCTCCCGAGGTTTCCGAGAAGCTTGATGCAGCCATTACATCAGGCGAGTATGACGTTATAATAATCAACTTCGCAAATCCCGATATGGTAGGCCATACCGGAGTTCTTGAGGCTGCAATAAAGGCAGTTGAGAGGATCGACCAGTGCGTCGGCGCGGCTGTTGATGCCGTTAAGAAGATGGACGGAGTTCTCTTTATCTGTGCCGATCACGGTAATGCCGAGCAGATGATAAATGAGGAGACAGGTGAGCCCCATACGGCACATACGACCAATCCGGTTCCCTTTATCCTTTATAACTATGACCCTGCATATACACTGGCTGAGGGCGGTAAGCTGTGCGATATAGTTCCCACCCTGCTTGAGGTAATGGGTCTTGAACAGCCTGCCGAGATGACGGGCCATTCACTTCTTGTTAAGAAAAACTAGGTGAAAAGATTGACTGTGAATTTTAAGAAAGGTGCTGCCGCAATGCTTATTGTGGCAGCACTGCCTTTTACAGGATGTATACAGGGATCCCCCGATAAGGCACCGGAGGTCGAAAGCAGTGTATCTAAAGAAGATGAGGTCCTGCCTGACTCCGGAGCCATGCTGGAATCGGATGCACAGGATTATATTATTGTCATAAATGATGAAAATGATAAGACGGTAAATAAGCCTGAAGCGGCAGATCCCGCGGAAGATCCTGACAAAGGTATGACGGAAGAAGAGAATACTGAAGAAACCGTGGAAGAAGGCGACGGATATAACCCTGACCTTGC
>JBGUQP010000261.1:0-6317 GCA_045131145.1 Lachnospiraceae bacterium
ACGATCTCTCCGCCGCATATTGTGTACTTTACCTTACCTTTAAGCCGCCAGCTGATGAAGGGAGAATTGGATGACTTTGATACAAGATCAGTCACTATCCACTCTTCATTGGGATCAAAGATCACAATATCCGCAGGCCATCCCATCCTTATTTCCCCTGCCTTTAATCCATAAAGCATCGCAGGTCCGGTACTCATCCTGTTTAACAGCTCGGTCATCGTTAAGTAACCCTTATCTACCAAAGTTGTGATCCCAAGTGGGAGTGAGGTTTCAAGTCCTATAATGCCGCTAGGTGCTTCTGTAAAGGGTTTTGCCTTTTCCTCACTGCTGTGAGGAGCATGGTCTGTTGCGATGATATCTATGGTTCCGTCCTTAAGACCGCTAATTATTGCCATCCTGTCTTCTTCCGTACGAAGAGGCGGATTCATCTTAGCCATTGTTCCGTATTCTAACACGGCATCCTCGGTGAGGGTAAAATGGTGGGGTGAAGCTTCGGCATGAATGTTTACACCCTTTGATTTTGCTGCCCTTACCAGATCGACCGCTTCCTTTGTACTTATATGCTGTATATTGATCGTTGCCCCGGTTTCCATGGCAAGTTCAATATCCCTCTTTACCATTGATATCTCGGCCATACGATCGGAGCCGCCTATATTAAGCTCATCCGAAGTATATCCTCTATTGATTCCGTTGTTTTCTATATACTGCGGGTCTTCCTCATGAAGGCTCACGGGAAGGTCCAGATCTGCTGCCTGTACAAATGCTTTCCTTAAAAGATCCTTATCAAGTATGGGGATCCCGTCATCCGATAGTCCCACAGCGCCTGCTGCCTTAAGGGCGGCTGCATCTGTAAGTTCCTTACCCTTAAGTTCCTTCGTTACGTTTCCGACCTGATATATCCTTATATTTTCATTCTTTGCCCGCTCAAGCACATCTTTCAGCGCTTCCGGATCATCCATTGCCGGTTTCGTATTTCCCATCATCACTACGGATGTAAATCCTCCCCTGGCTGCAGCCATGGCACCGGAATGAATATCTTCTTTATAAGTAAATCCCGGATCTCTGAAATGGACATGTACATCTACGAGTCCGGGAGCTGCGATAAGGCCCCGTCCGTTTATGACCATATCAGCCTGTATCTCGCGTATGGTTGATTTAGCATGAATGTCTATTGCAGAGACTTCCCCCTTGCTTATAAGTATATCAACCATTTCATCCGTCCTGCTCTTCGGATTTATAAGCCTAATATTACGTAACATTATACTTGCCATCGTTGCAGTTCCTTCTATATAAAAGTATCTTTAGACCTTGTTACCCTAATAATTTACCACAAAATGTATACTTTTAGTATGTTTTATTTTATCAGATCATCAGTTAGAATACGCAATAGAATATAACAGGAATCAAGCAAGGATTCTGATGATCAGTTCAGAAACTCATATATGATTTTTTGTCATTAATGTGACAGAACATATCCAAAGAGTATACTTAAAGTATATTGTTTCACCCCATCTAAGATGATACCATGTAACCGATGCAAATAAATAAAGTGACAGGGACAGGAATCCCTGTGTCTTAAAAGGAGGTAGGAAATGAGTAATTACAAGATCAGGCGAAGACTTACGTCTGCGCTATTGGTATTGTGCATGAGTGCCGTTACGCCGGTAACGGTTCTTGCAGATCCGACAGATGATATACTGTTGGATACGGTCGATGAAACAGATATAGGAATGGAGTATCAGGACGATTCCTATGACGAAATGATAATATCTGAACCGGCAGATGATGAGATAATGCCTGAAACGGCTGATGAAAAAATACCTGCCCCGATAGCAGATAAATATGTGATAGACGGTGTAACCTATTATAAAGTGGATACAAACCAGTTTTCCGAAAGCGAAATTGATTTCTACCGGGAAATGATCAACGGACAAATGAAAACGGCTATAGGCAGTTCGGGGTTTATTGAATATGACAGCTGTTTTACTGTAAAAAATCTGTGGATAAAGATTGCGGGAGCGATCCTTAGGAAGTTTAGAGGAAAAGGGTATGGTGGAGACTGGCGTGAAGATAAAATGCTAGATGCCTGGTCGGGTTCGGAGTGTATTATTAATACTGACACCCTTGGTAATCCTGATTATCATTGTCATGTATCCGAACGTTTTGCTCCCTCACTGAAGGAAGCAGAGAAAGAAATAATCGGAAGTACGGAGGCCCAGTTCCCGGTTACCTTGTTTGATGATGAGGATAAGTACGGATCCTGCGACGGTCCGACATTCTACAGTTGTGTCAGCTGGGTTCCGGATCAAAAGAAGGATGCACTGACGACAGTTAGAGCGGTAGTTTTAACCGATTTTAAGGTTAGTCCGCTTATTCCTGAGGACAGTGATAACAATTATGTTACGATTGAATATGATTGTACAGAAGAAGGAAAGACCGAAGCGACGGATGTGGTCAACGATACAGCATTAAGTGATTATACCGGCACTCAGGAGATAAAAAGACAAGAAGTTAAGAGTGTAAAAAGTGAAATAACAGGAAGTAAATCATATGAGTTTGGCCAGTCTCTTACTGTTGGAGCGACATATGGATTTTCTGAAATATCAAATGCGCATATGGACTTTACGGTATCAGCCACAGAGGCGGTAAATAAAGGATGGACTAAAGGCGAAGAGGAATCTGAAACAAGAGAGTACACAAACACGGTATCTGCCACAATGAAACCCTATACCGGACTTATGATGAAGCAGACGAAAAGGACCATAGTTGCAAAAGAGAAATATAACTGTCCGGTTGCTCTTACTTACAGGGTATTGGTATTGCATTATGATTTTCATTATAACAAAAAAGGCCAGTGGGAATGGAATGGTTTTGGTGACAGAAAGGTAATCGCGGATTTTGGGGTTAATTCACGAAAGGATCTGTATGACCGGTATATTGTGGACGGACATAATAAGGTTGACAGAGATGGAATTGACTGGACGGATGCTTTATTTACCGATAATAATAATTATGTAATTCCGGATATGCTCAGAAAAATGGCGACCATGACTCCGATAGCCTCGACAGAAGCAGTTTTTAAAGAAACACTGGTAACTTATGATGATGTAGCTGAAAACTTGATGCCGACTAGTCCCCTTAAGTATGTATTGCTGAAAGATCAGAAGGATGAAATAAAATTAAACCCTAATGATACTCTAAGGCTCGATAAGATAAAACTGGAAGGACTTAATATAAAAAAGGGTTCTTATTTCGGGTTTGATGCCGCGAAGGGAAAATGGATCCTGACGGATGAGGACGGAAAGGAGCTTACGGACGGTTCCATTGCCACACTTACTAAGAACAAGAATACGGGAAGCATAACCTTTAAGGCGGTTGCGCCGGGTACGGTATTATTAAAATACCTTATACATGAAAATGTATACGGCACATTTGACGATCCGACCGTTTATGCAACGAATGCGAGCCTGGGAAATGAAGATACAATAGGAAATCCCGTGATCGAAGTAACCATAGAAGGCGTTCCCGTAACCGGTGTGACTCTTGATAAGGATAAGGTGACGATCGCTGAGGGACAGACGGATATATTGACCGCCACTGTTGCTCCCGAGAACGCATCAGATAAGAACGTGTCATGGAAGGCAGATGATACGGCAGTTGCTGCAGTATCTGACGGAACCGTAAGCGGAGTTGCGGCCGGCAAGACCAAGGTTACCGTCACGACAACTGACGGCGGAAAGACAGCCAAAGCAGACGTGATCGTTAAATATGCTACTCCCAAGGCTGCTCAGAACGGTGAAAAGCTCACCGGATTTATCGCAAATGCGGAATACAAGATTAACGGAACAAAATATACAGCCGATGTTTCGGGTACCATCCCCGTGGATAAGGCATGGCATGATAAAGAGATAACTATCGTACGTGTAAACTCTGATGCCGATCTTAACAGTGATGAGCAGAAGCTTATGGTAGTTGAAAAACCGGTTCCTGTAGAAGGTGTAACGCTTGATCCTGCGAAATTAACGATATCAGAGGGTCAGACAGGCAGCTTTACAGTAGTCATTACTCCTGAAGAAGCAACAAATAAGGATGTAACATGGATTATAGCAGATCCCAAGGTAGCCACAGTAGCCGACGGAACAGTAACAGGTATTGCAGCAGGAAAAACCAAGGTTACGGCAACTACCATAGAAGGTGAGAAGACTGCTACAGGAGACGTGATCGTAAAATATGCTACACCCGAAGCCGTACAGAAAAAGGAAAACCTTACGGGACTAGTAGCAAACGGTGAATATAAGATTAATAATATAAGTATTACTGCCGACGATGCAGGTACCATACCTGTTAATGAAGAGTGGTACGATAAAGAGATCACCATTATCCGGGTAAACAGTGATGCCGAACTTAGCAGTGATGAGCAGATACTTAAAGTCAAGGATCCCTCGAAGAAGGATCCGACGCCCAAGCCCAGTGGACTTATATCCATGAAAGAAGTTAAGATAAACGGCTTCAAAAACTCATTGCCTTACACAGGTGAAGCTGTTAAGCAGAATGCAACGCTTACCTATGGTTCAGGGAAAACGAAAGTAACGCTGGTAGAGGATAAGGATTATACCGTAACATATAAGAACAATTATGATCTCGGTACTGCCACGGTCATATATGAGGCAACAGATGATGAAGGGGCTCAGTTTACGGATTCAGTAGAAAAAACCTTTAGTATAACCGGTAAGTATACCCTTATCACCGATGGTAAGGATGAGAACTGCACGATAACACTTGCATCCGATGAATATGCTTACGCTAACGGCCCGATCAAGCCCGAGGTTACGGTTACGGCAATGCTTGTGAACAACAACGGTGAAATCGAAGAGCGCGTACTTACACCGGGTAAGGATTATGCGGTAAGCTATAAGAATAATAAGAACGTGGCTGCTGCGGATGCCGTAAATTCTAAGAACGGCAAGGATGTCGCTCCTCAGGTTATCATAAAAGGTAAGGGTAAATACGAATTTGCCGACACCGAGGATATGAAGAAGGGTGCAGTAAAGAGATTCGCGATAACACAGTGCGACATTTCGGAACTCGTTCTCACTGTAAATGATGTTATTTACAATAAAAAGGCCAATAAGTATAAGAACACGAAGATACAGTTCTTTGATAATGACTATAAGGACTTAAAGCTTAAGGTTAATAAGGATTATACTGTAGAGTATGAGACTTCAGATGACAGTGATGCTCCAAAAGCAGGCCAGACAGTGACAGTTACGATTACGGCTGCAATGGACAAGGACGGTAATTATTCCGGCAATTACGAGGGAACCGCAACGGCTACCTATCGTGTTGTTGATAATAAAGCCAAAATAAACATTTCAAAGGCTAAGGTTATCGTTAATCCCGATGCAAACGGCAAGGCTCAGACCTGCGCCTATACGGGAGAAGCCATCGAGCCCGGTCAGGACGGCCAGCCGGCACTCAAGGTTGTCATCGGAAGCGGCAAGAATGCTAAGACGCTAACACTTGGTGAAGAATTCGAGATAGTGGGATATTATAACAATATCAAGGCCGGTAATAATGCCGTGCTTCTTGTAAAGGGTAAGGATACTTACTACGGTACCAAGGCTGTCAAGTTCAAGATCAAGTAATATTGAATTAAGGTGTACAAAGGACCGGGGAATCAATCCCCGGTCCTTCATATTTTTTTTTAGATTATTTGATCGGCTTGGCGCCTGCTTTCTCCTGAAGCTTCTCTATAGTCTGCTTCCATTTACTCTTGGGTTTTGCTTCAACTTTCAGACTCGGTCCGTGCAGACCCTTTACATCTACCATGTAGATTCCGCTTACAGATGCCTTAACTTCTTTTTTAACAGGTACAAGATCGAAGATCTTCTCATCACATATAAGTGACATTACCTGCGGCCCTATCTTGGCTTTTACTATCGGAAGCTTGCGGCCTCTTAAGAGCTTGGGGGTTTGTTCAAGTACAATAGCGGGAAGTCCCGCATCCTTGAGCTTCATCCGTTTCTTATCGATGATCAGCATCGAATAGGTCTGTTTGGTAGCTGCTATCTGAGCTTCCTGTTCGGCCTGCTGCTTTTGGGCCTTCTTACCCAGGAAATACAGGGCAACAATAACGCCGACCAGTACAACAGAAATTACTATCAATGTAATTGTAACCGGTGACACCTTACACCTCCTATTTAATTATTCCGATAAATCCATGTTATTCTAACACAATATATCCCGGGCATGCAACAAAATCCTTTAAATCCTGCCATCCTTGTGATATAACATATATTAGTTGTTTTTTAAGGTAT
>JBGUQP010000262.1:0-2347 GCA_045131145.1 Lachnospiraceae bacterium
ACAGGTCGATGACGCGGTCCGGAGTATGTGTGATGACTATAACGATCTTGCCCTCATCAGCGATCTTTCTCAACGATTCAAAGAGACTTCTCGCCATAACACCGTCAAGCCCCGAATCAGGCTCGTCAAGTATAAAGAGCGTAGGATCGCTGATAAGCTCCAGTGCTATCGACAAACGCTTCCTCTGTCCACCGGAAAGCTTTACGACCTGGCTGTTTCTGACGGATGTAAGCCCCATCTTCTCCATAACGGACGATATAAGATCTTTCTTCTCTTTCCGGCTCATACTCTTGGGAAGCCGGAGCTTCGCAGCATCCTTCAGTGTCATATTGACCGTATCACTGAGCCTCATAAGATCCTGCTGCGGAACGAATCCGAGATCGTACTTCATGCTCTCATAGTTGTTATATAGGTTCCTGCCCCTTAGCGTCACCTCGGCATTTGCCTTCTCATATCCGGTCACTGCGTTCAGGAACGTTGTCTTTCCGGCACCCGAGCCTCCTAGAAGCAGCACGAGGTGTCCTACCGGGATCGACAGATGGATATCCTTGAGCAGGTAGTTTTTTCTCCCCATCTCAATGACGGTCCTGTCGGTAAGGTTAACCGTCAGTCCGTTTTGTATAGCTTCAACGTTAGCCCCGCTGATCCTTGCGGCTTTTTCATAATCCGTTCCCGAATCCGTCTTCTGGACAGGGACAAACTTGGGAGAAAATCCCCATATGAGCGACATGACAGCAGGGAAAAATTCCCACAACCACACCCAGCGTCGGCGTTTTCCAAACACATCACAAAGCCCGATAAATATCCTTATGCTAAACAGGAGCTGTGTAAACGTAATAACACCAAAGACTACACTCCATAAGGTTGACATCCCGGAACCTTCCTCAAATACGCCCTGTATCACCTGCACAAGATACCTGCAAACAGCCAGGATGAAATAGGTCCTCCCGTCTTCCTCCCTCTCTGCCATGACAGCGGTATTATATTCCTGCAGGCCCGGAATAAACGCATAGGCGCCTTTTATTCCGCCCTTCTTGAAAATAGCGCAAAAACCTATTCCTGAAATAAGCCAATATAGAATACCTAAGCTCGGTCCGATCAATCCCATATCCGATTCTCTCCTTTGTCAGACAAGACCGGTTATCAGAAGCACCAGTATCAGTACCGGTAACACATATGCAAGATAGGGCCGAAGCTTTGCTGACATCTTCACCCCTTCTCCTTCGTTAACCTCGGCAAGATACTTGTCAAATCCCCATCCATAGCGTGATACGCAGAACAGCGTATAAACTATCGCACCCGCAGGCAGGAGTATGTTGCTCACAATAAAATCTTCCGAATCAAGAATGTCCCTGCCTCCGATAAGATGAACGTTCGACCATATATTGTAACCGAACACAACAGGCAGGCTTGCGACAAGCATGAATAGCAGATTACATACAAGACTCTTTGCACGCGTCCATCCGAGGTTGTCGGAAGGCCATGCAACAAGGTTTTCGAATACGGCCGTAACCGTTGAAAAACTTGCAAACGACATGAATATGAAGAACAGAGTTCCCCACAGTCTTCCTCCGGGCATGTTGATGAACAGTTCCGGAAGCGTCATGAATATGAGCGCCGGTCCCTGATCGGGTGATACTCCGTATGCACTGCATGCAGGGAATATGATAAGTCCCGCAACCAATGCAACGAATGTATCAAGGCAGATGATAAGTACCGATTCGGAAAGAATTGATTTGTCCTTTGACATATAACTTCCGAATATCTCCATTGCGGCTATACCGAGACTCAACGTGAAGAATGCCTGGTTCATGGCACCGACAATAAGGTTGAACCATCCTACCTGCTTAACATTTTCAATGTTGGGGGCAAGATAAAACTTCAGTCCCTCTCCGCCTCCGGGAAGGGTTATCGAATGAACGGCAAGTATGACGATCAGAATGAGCAGACCCGTCATCATTATCTTGGTGACCTTTTCAAGACCGTTCTGGACACCGAGTGTGAGCACTCCGAATCCGAGCAGGACTGTTATCGCCATAAATATCGCCATCTCAACCGGGCTTGCCAGCATACCTCCGAACACGTCTCCGGCCGAACCCGATGTAACACCTTCAAACTTCCCTGTCAGAAACTTCCATGCGTATGAGAGCATCCACCCTGAAACAGTCGTGTAATACATCATCAGAAGATAGCATCCCGCTATACAGAACCATCCGTGTATATGCCACTTGCTGCCTTCCTTCTCAAGTGCCATATACGAATGCACCGCGCTCTTTCTGCTGGCACGTCCTACCGACAGTTCCATAGTCATTACGGGAATACCCATTATCACAAGGAACAGCAGATA
>JBGUQP010000263.1:0-3563 GCA_045131145.1 Lachnospiraceae bacterium
TTTCAATAGTGTATCCAAAGAAATATTCAACTCTTCGGAGATCTGAACGATGATCTGGAGATCCGGATAGTTCTTGCCGGTTTCCCAATTGGACACGGCAGATCTGGATACAGCCAGTCTGTCGGCCATATCCTGCTGGGTCATCCCGATCTCTATCCTGCGCGCCTTGATTTGTTCTCCAATATTCATTGTTCCCGCCTCCTTGGCCACACTATAACGAACGTTGAAATCATTATAAAGCGAGGCGCGCTTACACTCAAGGAATCGCAATGTCAGCATCTCTGACATCCTGCTTTTCGCTGCAAATATAAAAAAATTATGAAATCAGCGGAGCCGTTTTAAGTTCATTTAAGGGATATGTTCTATCCTATTATTGTCAACAGAGACAAATAATCTTCTTCATAAACCTTCTTACAAACAATGACATGTGCAACCCTACAGAGCAACAAGGATGCTCCGCAGGGCTGTTGTCATTTTATGGCTATTTTTCATCTGGGACAATCATATCTGGCTGCACCCATCTTCCTTGACCTGCCTTGCTGACATAAAGCCATAAGATAATCATTGTAATCTTTTCCAACCGGAGGCGGTTCGTCTATCGTTTTATAGTTGCAACGCAATTGCAACGATATATTTTCCGTTGCACTCCTGCCGGCAAAATCATTATCAAGATGCAGTGATATCGTTTCCACTTCCGGATGATTCTGCAGCATGTTTTCCAAAGCTACGGGGAGCTTGCATATGGTTTTGTCTGATCCCGGTGCATACACACCGCCAAGAGATATCATTGGATCTGCGATCCATCTTCCTGTCTGTTCGTGTATCACAGTCATATACGACAGAAGATCTATCGCACTTTCAAAGACATGCAGGTTCCTGCCATCGGCATTTGTTCTAAAGGAATATCTCTTATCCGAGCCGGCAGCTTCACCCATAAGTCGAAGCTCATTCGTGGATCTGTAGCTCGCATATTTGGCGATACCATGTTCATCAAACCCTACGAACACGCAGTTATGATATGGCAGAGACTCGAACAGAACGCCTCTGTGTATGCATGCATCTATGAGATCCCTGTCTATTCCCCGGCCTGTAAGATACTTTATGACCTCCCGGTTCGTTTCAGATTTCTCCGGCAGAAGCAACTTTCTTTCTGCATTACGATTATCTTTACTGCAAATCTTGGGAGTTACGTTCTGAAAATCTTCGGAATTATCAATCAGTATTTTCATCGCATCCGTGAACTGCATGCCTTTAACTTTTACCAAATAGTCTAGGGCTGAAGTGCCCCCGAAGCCTCTGCTCCACCACATCCATTTGCCATTGGATATCTTTAGACTGTCGTGTTCCCGGGTGCAGTAGGTATCGCCCCTGACATGAATCAGCTCGGTTGGTTCGTATGTCTGCAGATATGTCAACAGATCTATCGACCGTGCGGCCTTTATCTGTTCTTCTGTGTAAAAAGCCATGAGAGTCACCTCGCTTCCTCTCGATGTCCGTGGTTCTGCTCACGCTTTACCTGCTTCTCCAGTGACTTATCTATGTCTGTTATCATCTCATCGGCAGCGGATCTGATCCGTTCAAGTGATGCCTTGAGTTCCTTCGTCTCCTTGCCTGAGCTCCATCCCGCTACGTAACTGAAGGAATAATCCGAGGAGTCCAGTCCATAGTGCTGGCATATCGTGTATGCAATACTTTCTGCTTCGACCTCCTTAGTTCGCCTGTCTGAAGAGTAGTCTTTATCAAGATGCTCCTTTGCGTGAAGCTTCTCATGCGCCATTTCGTGGATCATCGTCTTGATTGTCTGAAGTTGGCTCATGTCTTCCTTGATAACGATCTTTCTCTCGGCATCGCTGTAATAGCCCTTTGCACCGCCATGGATATCCTCTACATAAATCGGGACAGGGCAGATCTCAGTAAGCGCATTGAACAGTTTCCTGTAACCATTCACATCTCCGGTAAGCTCATCCACCCCTATCGACGGTAGATCCGGACCATCAGTCTGGCTGATTTCAAAGGTTCTGACTACCTTGAATCCCGTCTTCTCTTCTGTCTTCGGATTGCCATGTTCATCCTTCTCATCAAGCTCGATCTTATACTTGCACGGAGCTATGATCTTGATCCCCTTCTCACCTTTACGCACCTGCCTGCCATGGTCGCGCTGCCAGCTGGTGTAGCTCGCACATAGGCTCGCATCAGGCCGCTGCAAGGCAATAAGAAGCGTGTTGTTCAGGCTGTAGTTATGGAATTTGCTCATGCAGTTCAGATACGCCTTATAGGCATCGCTCTCGAAAACCGCCTTGACTCCTGCTTCCAGCTGCTCCGTGATTTCCTTTATTCTTTCCTTACGTGATTTATCCGGGCTTCTGTTTTTATAGTTCTTTTTCATATAGTGACCTCCGATCCTGACAAAATAAAAAACCGCTGGCATCATTGCCAACGGCGATGTAGTCATGATTCCCAATTTTATTTAGTCGTAAATCGTATAGTCGCGTTCAAATAACTCTTCGCTGATTTGATCATGCAGGACTTCTTCAGGCACCTTATCGAGCAGCTTCTCTGTAATGAACTTCTTGCTCTTCTGCGCATATTTCGGCATTTTGTTTTTTGCCAGTATATGCGAGAATTCAGATTTCCAGAGCAGACTCATCTTGTTCTTGATCTTGGCCTTTGGATTAGACCTTGCCTCCCTCACCCGATAGAAGTCAACCTCGCCTTTGATCAGCTCCACAGATATGATCCCCCAGTATGCAGGGACATGTTCCGCGGCATGCAGTGCGTGAGTCGATCCAACTACTAGATAGTTCTCATCATAGTATTTATCATAGTTTTTGACCTGAGCCGAAAGCCTGGTGTAACTGTCAGCATCGCTTTTGATCTCAATTCCGCAGATCTTATTCGGAAGCACCATGACTACATCAGCCCTTGCTTTGCCGGTGACTTTCTCCTCAAGGAATCTCACCTTGCCGTAATACTGTTCAAGATAGTCAAATAGTGGCTCGCGTATATCTGCATCAAGAAGAACTCTTTCCTTCATTCTAAATATCCTGTCACCTACAACTGCCGATTTGTTTGATTCTTTTTATGCCTTATTGTTTCCCAGGCTTCATCTTTTTAGCATCCGGATATTCTTCAACAACCATCATATAGAGGATTTCCAGATCATCGCTGTGGTCCTCTTCACGATCCTTGTAATCCAGCTTTTTCAGTAATATCCATTCAAAAGAGTCGGGATCTGCATTATATGACCTTTGCATTTCCCTGTTCGGCCATGATCCGAGTTTTAGCTGGAACGATGTGCTGTTATAATCCGCTTTTACATCCTTCGACTTAGCGATCCACATCTTGTCGCCGCTCTTCCAGCACACGATTCCCATATCAGGATGCCGGTTTTCGTACTGTTCCCTTAATTCTTTTCTTTTGCTTTTATCCATTTCGTCCCCATGTTTTCTGCAATTCATCACACCTCTACAAACGAGAATTTGTTCATTTAACTTCCGATTTACTCTTCCTCAGGATATTTCAATCCCCATTCATTTCTAAGCCTTGTCATAATATCCATTACA
>JBGUQP010000264.1:0-5268 GCA_045131145.1 Lachnospiraceae bacterium
CTTCTTAACTTCTGACTTAAGATGTGAAAGTTTATTCTCCAGATCTTCCCTTGTGATATCGAAGAATACCATCATGAACTCATCGCCTCCGTAACGGATGACCATGTCTTCCCTGCGGATAGACTGCTCGAGGATTTCAGAGACCTTTGCGATAGCTTCGTCACCACTCTGATGGCCGGCAGTGTCATTGATCTCCTTAAAGAGATCGATATCAGCCATGACCACGGCCTTGCATGGTTGATAGACAAGCTTCTCATCCAGAAACCTTCTGTTACGGATCTTGGAAAGGGAATCTATATAAACTTCCGTCTCGAATTCGGATATCTTCTTCTGCTGGGCAAGACTCTGCAGCTTGGTTTCTGTGGTATCCATACAGCCGTAAACTATGTGCGAGATATTCCCGTCTTCATCCCGATCCCCGATCAGGAAGATACCTTCAAACCAGCGATGTGCACTCTCACTGTAGAACTCCATGCTTGCCGATCCATGCTCTTCAATAGCTGCAAGTATTTTATCTTTATTAAGCCATTCATATAAATCTTCGCGGAAGCTCTCCGCAACCGATGCGGCAACGTTATTCCTAAGGAAAACGAAGGCATTCGGATCCTTCGGAACCATCTCCACATATTCATTGGTGCTGATCATGCGGTAACTCATATCATTGACATCAATGAAGAGCGAGAAATTGAAGACCTTGCCGATAGCCTCGATAATCTTCAAATATTCCTCGAGCTCCTGCTGGGCAGTGATATCACGATAGCAGCCCATATAAATCTCAAGGGAACCGTCATCGGAGCGCCTGATAAACCTGCCTGCTCCCGTAACCCATATGATACTGCCGTCCTTCTTCTGCATCCGATAGGTGGCATGAGTGATATCCGGCAGATCACGATGAATGCGGACCGAATCCCAAAACAGCTTAATGATCCCGTCCCTCTCCTCTGGAACAAGAGTCTTCACCCAGCTGTCGAACTCATTCGGCAGGTCTTCCAGTCCGTCGTAGCCAAGCATCTGCCTGGTCTCTTCGTTGAATTCAAAGCTTGTCAGGTTCTCGTCACGGTCAAAAGTGCAGAAATACATACCTGCCCTCATTCCCTTCGCGAACATATCTTCTCTGAACTTCGCTATTCGATATTTACTGTTTGCCTCATCGATCCTTCGGTTACATTCATTTACGAGTTCACGCTGTTCCTGCGGATAAGCAGAAACGTCAAACAATGGCACCAGATCATCTACTGCAGCACTGGCCTCTGTGGCGAACTTACCTACACCCTTTTCCATGCTGTCGATCAGTTCATTTTTATCCATCATGGCTCCTTTACAGGTACTCATTGGGTATCACGTATGTTTCATATATTTATACGTTACAACAGAACCCGGCAAATTTCAAACTGAAAATCCTGCAAGATCATTGATAACTTCACCTGCTATGATAAGACCTGCAACAGAAGGAACAAATGCCGTAGAACCCGGAATGTCCCTTCGCTGCGTGCAATTTCTGACTGTTCCCGGAGGACAGATACAGTTCTGCCTGCAGCTTATTGACATATCCTCAAGGGGTCTTTTCGGCTCTTCTTTTGAATACACAACCTTAAGGGAATCGATACCCCTCTTCCTGCATTCCCGTCTCATAACCTTGGCGAGAGGGCATATTGATGTCTTATATATATCGGCTACCTCGAACATGGCCGGATTGACCTTGTTTCCGGCTCCCATTGAAGATATGACAGGCACACCTGCTTCCTTTGCCTTTTCTATGATCGCAAGCTTTCCGGTAACCGTATCGATCGCATCCACTACATAGTCATAATCATGAAAATCAAACTGATCCTGGGTTTCCGGCAGAAAGAAGGTTCTATAGGCTCTGACCTTACAGTCCGGATTTATATCAAGTACCCTTTCCTGTGCCACATCAACCTTATATTTGCCGACTGTTTTTCTTGTGGCGATGATCTGCCGGTTGATATTTGTAAGGCATACCTTGTCATCATCTATAAGATCAAGGGCTCCTACCCCGCTTCTGGCAAGAGCCTCAACCACATAGCCTCCCACACCACCAATCCCGAAGACCGCAATATGGGAAGACGCAAGCCTTCCCATAGATTCCTCTCCGTATATCAACTGTGTCCTTGAAAACTGATTCAGCATCAACAGTTCCTCATTTCATTTAATGCTTTTGCGGATATTTTTCATGCAGTTATAATGCGTCCACAAGGTTAGTTGCTACTAATTCAGATAATGATATCACTCCTTATTATAAGAATCAATACCCCCACATATAGGTTTTTTGAATCATATTCCGGATGCCTGCAACGAAACCATATTTGCATAAGTTCCGTTAAGCTCACACAATTCTTTGTGATCTCCCCTTTCCACGATCTGCCCGTCCGATACGACAAGTATCTGATCTGCATCTTTTATTGTCTTAAGCCTGTGAGCGATCACAAGCAAGGTCTTATTCCTGCACAGCTCCGAAATAGCATCCTGAATGGCTTTTTCATTATCTGCATCAACACTGGCTGTCGCCTCGTCAAGTATGACGATCGGTGCATCCTTCAGGATACATCTCGCTATGGATATCCTCTGCTTCTCTCCGCCGGAAAGAGATGCTCCGCCTTCCCCGATCACTGTATCAAAGCCGTCCGGCAGCTTCATTATGAAATCGTAACATCTCGCCTTTTTCGCAGCCTCTTCAACCTCTTCTCTTGCGGCATTCGGCCTTCCTATGACTATGTTGTTGTATATCGTATCCTGAAAAAGATAAACTCTCTGGAATACCATACTGATATGGTCCATCAGACTGCCCAGCGATACGGTCCTTAAATCTTCTCCGTTCACCAGGATGCGCCCGCTTCCCACATCCCAGAATCTTGCAAGAAGCGAAGCGATGGTCGATTTTCCTCCGCCGGAGGGGCCCACAAGAGCTGTCATCTCCCCGGCATTTACCTTAAACGATACGCCTTTCAGCACATCCTTTCCGGTATACCCGAAGCTGACATTCTCATATTCTATCGCCGGGATCGCCGTGTTCAACGCATTCATATCCTGCAGAGTCTTTTTTCCGTCATCCTTTAATTCCTCCGCCCTGAATACTTCCTCGATCCTGTCAAGACTTGCGGATGTAACCGTAAGCCTTGCCATCTGGCTGTAATAGCTCTTGATTGCAACAAACATATCAAAAAGAAACAACGCCATACCCACCATATAAGTGGCAGAGATCATCTCCCTGCCAAACAGCAGTCCGGCCAATGCCAGCATCAGGGATGTCCCTATCCCGAATGTCAGGTAAAGAGCCCTCGCCCACGGACTGTATGCGATCTCAAAATCAATGCTCTCCCTGCAGCTTTTTTCAAATTCATCCGTAAGCCTCTTTGATCTGTCCCCAAGCATGTTGAAAGACTTAATGATACCTATCCCCTCCGCAAAATCCAGAACTTCTTCTGTAAGAGATTCCGCATCCTCCTGCTTTATAACGGAATGCTTAAGGGTTGTCTTAAGCATAAGATTGCCTACAATGACAAAAGCAAGTACGATCACAGCTGCAAGCAGCCCCAGCCGTATATCCATCACAAACATCATAAGAACCATCAGGCCCTGAGATACTATAAAAGATACGAGCTCCGATAATACCCCCATACAGTTTTCCTCTATGAATACCATATCCGTAGCAAGGACTGCGCTGATCTTGCCAATATTGCCCTCTGTGAAATAACCCATTGGGAGCTTCCTTAAATGATCGCCCAGCCTCATCCTCATATCGGCAAATACCATATAACCGGCAGCGGATTGAAGCACATTGGTTATATGTTCAAATACTGCCTCAACGACCACGCTTGCAACTATAGCTAAGGATCGGAATAAAGATATTTGCTATTCCTTCCGGAATGGCATGAGCGAGGAGCAGTTCGATCTGATCGATATCATCCGTGAATATTTTTTTAATACGTCCGGTGCCCAGATTCTGTATGTTGCCCAGAGGCTGCTTCTCAAGCTTCCCCTGAAGTGAAATACGCAGGTTTTTGAGCGTGTTGTAGGCACTTATATGAGAGAATTCAAGCCCCTTTACGTAAAGATAAGCAAATGCGAGCTCACATACAGCCACCGCGATCACTCTGAACATCACGTATGTAAGATCGATGTGTTCACCCCTTGTGAGGGGAGAAATGATCTGATACAGGAAAAAATACGGGATCACATTCGCCACGATTCCAAGTGACATGAGCATAGCCGCCGTATTCCCGGTCGGTATTTTAGACATTACGCTATCTGCCAGTTTTCCGCCTCCTGACGGATCTTTACAAATCCTGCATACTTACCGCCTAGGTCTACCAGTTCCTCATGTCTTCCTTTTTCAATTATATGTCCGTCATCCACCACCAGTATCTGATCGGCAGCCTCGATCGTTGCCAGGCGGTGTGCAATAATGATCACCGTTTTTCCTTTGGACAATTCCGTCAGGGCTCCCTGGATCAGATGCTCGTTTTCAGGGTCAATACTTGCCGTCGACTCATCCAATATGATGATCGGAGCATTTTTCAGTATAGCTCTTGCAATGGAGATCCGCTGTTTCTGTCCTCCTGAAAGCGTTCCTCCGCCTTCTCCGATCACTGTGTCATAACCGTGAGGCAGTTCCATTATAAAATCGTGACACCTCGCTTTTTTCGCCGCATCGATCATCTCTTCTTCCGTGATCCCTTCCCGGCCGAAGCATATATTCGCACGGATTGTATCATTGAACAGATATACATTCTGAAATACCATGGATATATTTGAGAGCAGACTGTCCAAACTGTAGTCACGGACGTTTACTCCCCCTACTGTGATCTCCCCTTTTGTTACATCATAAAATCTGGCGATAAGATTACAGATCGTTGTCTTACCGCTTCCCGATGGCCCTACGATCGCTGTTGTTTTCCCTTCGGGGATCGTAAACGAGACATCTTTGAGCACTACCCGATCTTCCGTGGTTTTCGCATTGGAATAGGAAAAAGAGACATCCTTAAATTCGATACCGTAATGCTTTGGACGGATATCCCTGCCGTCCGCATCAAGCAGTCCTGCTTCCGAAAACACTTCCATCTTATCAAACGCATTGTTGATCACGGATAAAACATGTGCGCTGTCCGCGATCGGATCCACAGAATTAAAGATCGAAAGCGAAAGAAGTGCAACGATCAGCACCGTATCAAATTCCATTTCTCCTGTCAGTCCCGCATACATTACAGTGATGAACATCCAGACACTTGCCAGGCGAAGCGCCAGCAGATG
>JBGUQP010000265.1:0-7903 GCA_045131145.1 Lachnospiraceae bacterium
TGACGAACCTGTAAACAAGTGCAAATGAATCCCTTCCAAGAAGCAGGGCTCCTCCCTTATCATTCCTTTCCTCTATTATCCTGATTATCCGTTCAAGCTTTTCATCCGGAGTATCCCCTGTTTTTTCATCCTTATCCGGACTGTTTGAATATATGGAGTACCCGTGTTTGCCATTCTGTTTGACAAAATATAACGCATTGTCCGCAAGGGTAAACAGTTCATCATAATCCCTTCCGTATTCAGGTACTATAACAACTCCTATGGATATCCCAAGTGGTATCCCATGGTCCCTGCCCATCAGCAGTTCGGCTTCTTCAAGCAATTGTGAGTTAAGTCGAAGCGTAAACGATGCAACACCGCTCTCATCGGTAAGATCTTCAAGAAAAGCCATAAACTCGTCACCGCCTATACGGCTTACGGTATCGGTCTCCCTTGTGTTAGTCCTTATTATATCCGCAAAGGAACGAAGTACCCTGTCTCCCATTTCATGTCCGTACAGGTCATTGACGAGCTTAAAGCTGTCAATATCCATGATCATAAGAGCTCCCCTCTTGCGGGTGCAAAGCTTTGAAACACGCTCCGTTCCCCGGGATTTGTTAAAAAACCCGGTAAGGTTATCTATCATTGCTTCTTCGGTAAGTGTTTCTATAGTTTTTTTATTGGTGATCGTATTTTCGATACGCCTTACTATGATCTCCTTGTTAAAAGGCTTACGGATAAAATCAGACGCTCCTATAGCAAGTCCCTGCTGTTCAACCGCACTGTTATTTTCACCGGTTAAGAAGATCACAGGAATATGTGACCTCCCCATCTTGTCTTCAAGCTTACGCAGGGCATTATAAGTCTCAAAACCGTCCATCTCAGGCATTAAAATATCCAGTAATACAAGATCCGGCTGATTTTTCTCCATGAATTTAAGGAGGTCTGATCCCGAACGCAGGCAACTGACACGCATGTTCTCTTCACCTAGCATATTCTTTGCGTTGGTCAGGCTCATTGCTTCATCATCAACCACAACTATCCAACGATCCATCTTAATCTCCGTTTTGCATATTTGTTCAAGGGTATAACTAGTCCAAATAATTATATATGAATTGTTAGTCTAATAAAAGTATGTATTTACCCTTTATTTCACCTGATCAACTTTCTTGCACTCTCTGTCATCAAATGATATGATTCAAAGAACAAAGTTTCAGGGAGATAATATGCGGATACTTATAATTGAAGATGAACAGGCTCTTGCTTCGCTTATAAGCGACAGGCTTAAGAAGGACAGATATACGGTAGATGTGTCAAATGACGGTGAAGAAGGCTTATATAATGCCCTGTCCGGGATATATGACCTGATAATACTTGATATCATGCTTCCCGGAGTAAACGGGATCGAAATACTTAAAGAACTTCGAAAGGAAGATCATGATGTAAAGGTTATAATGCTGACGGCAAAGGCAGAGCTTGATGACAGGCTTCTCGGCTTTGCAAACGGAGCCAATGATTATGTTCCCAAACCCTTCCATATTGATGAGCTTACAGCACGTGTTAATGCACAGCTTAATATAAGCAGAGCCATTGATGAGACCCTTAAATACGGAGATCTTATCCTTAACTACCCTTCGTCCGAAATATGCTCGGATATATCGGGGGAGAACATCAGTGTAAATAATAAAGAATTCCAGCTCCTTGAATATCTTATGAAGAATCCTGACAGAATCCTTTCAAGAGAAATGATCTATGACAGAGTATGGGGGATGGAATCTGATGCTTCGTCAAACAATCTTGAAGCATATATGTCTTTTGTCCGTAAGAAGCTAAAACTTATCGGCTCAAATGTATCAATAAAAACCGTGCGTAACATGGGCTACAAACTGGTAAAAGAAGAATAAAGCAGGCAATACGGCATTTCCGAAGGTAAATTATGAAAGAGCTGCGAAAAAAGACAATACTTACAATATTTTCCATCCTTACCGCAATCCTAATAACGGGCCTTACACTCCTTAATATAAACAGCTACAGGCGTGAGTACTTAAGCATAGAGCGTGGTCTAAATGTATTTGACAACAGAGGCGGTTTTAAAGAAGGCCCCCCCCGGTCCAAACGGTGCGGGTAATGGTGACTTAAAGCAAAGGCCTCATGATCTTGACAATATGATGGTCATGGACAATGAGGTATATACCGTAAAGCTTGCTGCAGATGGAGAAATAGAAAGTATTATAAGTCACGGAAATACATCGGGTGATTTTGATATTGAAAATATTGCCGTTTCGGTAAAAAACCTTGTTTTGGGAAGTCAGTCAGACCTTATATACATAGGAAACCTGTATAAAGATGATTATTCATATAAATACAGAGTCAATGATCTTATCGTGATCCTGAATAATGAGGAGAAGGCCGGTAAGCTTAAGCTGCTTCTGATAGAATCGATAATCATATTCATTATAACAGAAGCCGTGTTATTTCTTATTGCAAGGCTTATTACGGGATGGATAGTAAAACCTGCCGAGGAAGCTTTTAAACGACAGAAGGAATTCATCGCCGATGCATCACATGAGTTAAAAACTCCCCTTGCAGTTATCATGGCATCCGCAGATGAGCTTGCATGTGAGGGCTCTCCTGACAATAATGAACAGTATATAGAAAATATCCGCTACGAATCCGACAGGATGAGCCGGCTCATCATGGGACTTCTTGATCTGTCTAAACTGGATGAGGACAGATCCGGGATATCATATAAGGAAGAAAACCTGTCAAGGATCATTGAAAAAACATGCGTTGCTTTTGATGGGGTCGCATTTGAACAATCGGTTATGATACAGACCGATATCGAAACAGGCCTTAATTTTCGATGCATTAAGGATGAAATGGAAAAGATGATATCAACGGTACTCGACAATGCGATCAAGCACAGCTATAAAGATACAACAGTAAGAGTGAGTGCCCGAAACATAAAAGGCAGTATACTTATTAAGATCACTAATTCCGGTGATCCCATCAAGGATGAAGACAGAGAGAAGATATTTGAAAGGTTCTACAGGGCCGACAGATCCAGAAACCGCTCTGACAACCGATATGGCCTCGGGCTAGCCATAGCAAAAAAGATAGCCATAAACCATAATGGGGATATAAAGGCATATTCCGGGAACGGTGATACAACATTTGAGATAATTCTTAAGAGATGATTAAAATTTTAGGCAGGGATAAAAATCCCTGTCTTTTTTAATATTCATTTAAGTTTGGGGTTGTATCCTGTGTTCATAAAGAAAAGAAAGGACCGATCAACATGAGCGTATACAAAGAAGTATTTAAAAGAACCGAGATAAAATACCTTTTAAACGATGAACAGTATAAAGAGCTTATGCCTTATCTTGAGACTATCGCAAGGGTTGATGAATACGGATTGTCAAGAATAAACAATATCTACTTCGACACCCCAGATTACAGACTCGTCAAGACTTCTATGGAGAAGCCTTTATACAAGGAGAAGCTGAGGCTTCGAACCTATGGCCTTACCGGTGATGATACTGATTCCTTTATTGAGATAAAGAAAAAATATGCCGGTATTGTTTACAAAAGAAGGATATCCGGCAGATATCTGGATACATACAGATATCTTACAGGATGTAAAAATAAGCAGGATTGCTTTGAAAATTCACAGATATCCAAAGAGATAAGAGAATTTATGAGACTCTATTCCAGCTTAAGACCGGCAATGTGCATTTGCTATGACCGGATCGCGATGGCAGGTATTGAGGATAAGGATTTCAGGGTAACTTTTGACAGTAACATAACCTGGAATGACAAATGCACGGACTTAAGACTGGCAGGGGAAGGCAGAAAACTCCTTAAAGACGGCCAGCGTCTGATGGAAATAAAAGTAAGTAATGCAATGCCTATGGGGCTTGCAAGAAAGCTTAGTGAATTATGTATTTTTCCTGTTTCCTTTTCCAAATACGGATCGGGATATGCGGATATGATGAGCACGGTTAAGGACAGGATACCCGAAAAAAGCACAATTGTAAGTCCCGAAAGAAGGGGTAGCGTAATGAAAGGAGCAGCGGCATATGTTTGATAATATTTTTTCTTCGATACTGACAAACGGAACTTTTACGGGAGGTGAGCTGGCCTTATCAACACTGGCTGCATTGGTGTGCGGCCTTATAATAGCGGGTGCATACATGATAAAGAACAGATGCTCAAGGAGCTTTCTGATCACCTTAGTCCTGCTTCCTTCGATCGTCGAGCTTGTCATAATCCTTGTAAACGGCAATATAGGAGCAGGAGTTGCCGTAGCGGGGGCCTTTTCTTTGGTAAGGTTCCGCTCGGCTCCCGGCAGGGGGCAGGAAATAACCGGTATCTTTCTTGCAATGGCAGCAGGCCTTGCAACCGGTATGGGCTATGTCGGAGTTGCGATACTCTTTTCACTTCTCGTATCTGCGCTGAATCTTCTTTTGAATGTGATGGGATTCGGATCAGATGCCAAGGGAATGCAGACGCTTAAGATAACCGTTCCTGAAAACCTTGATTATGAAGGAAAGTTTGACGATATATTCAAACGATATTTAAAAAGCTATTCTTATGATGAAGTAAGGACTACAAATATGGGAAGCCTGTACAGGATAAGCCTAAGTGTGCTTCTTAAGGATAATGTATCCACCAGGGAATTTATCGATGAGCTGCGCACGGGCAACGGTAACCTGGATATCAGCCTTGGCAGGATGATCGACAGCATGGATTCACTTTGACCTTAAACTCTATCCTACACTAAGGAAAGGTACTGTTATTATAAAAATTGGAGGAATTACGATGAAAAACAAACTGATGGAAATAACAACGGCAGTAGTTATGGCAGCGGCACTTACAGCATGTTCCAAAAGCGGTGCCGTAACTACCAGCATAAATGATGAGGCATCATCAAAAGTACATACGGGTTCAGCTACCCTGGAGACTGTCAAGAACGAAGAAACATCGGATGTCAGGGAAGTTACGGATAAGAAAACAGAAAGCAGCAGGGAAGAAACGGAGTCTGATAAGGAAGGGGCCGTTAAGGTGGCATCTGCCGATGACATCGATACGGAGAACATGTTTTCAGAAAGAGATGCGGATCAGTCCCCGGATCTTAGCGATGCCGCAAGCATGACTGTAAAAGACGGTGAGAATATAACCATAGATACGGAAGGGATATATGTATTAACCGGACAGGCCAAAAACGCTTCCGTAATAATAGATGCGTCCGATGAAGATAAGGTGCAGCTTGTGCTTGAATCTCTTTCCATAACCAATAAAAACACACCCTGTATCTTTGTAAAAAATGCTGATAAAGTATTTATCACCCTTAAAGGAGATGCAGACAGCCTGTCCGTAACCGGTGATTTCACCACTGATTCTGACACAAAAACAGATGCCGTTATATTCAGTAAGGATGATCTTACCATAAACGGTACCGGTTCTCTTACCATTGCCTCATCAGATAACGGCATAGCTTGTAAGGATACGCTTAAGGTCACAGGAGGAAGCCTTGATATAAGCTGCAAAGGCAGCGCACTGGAATCAAAGGATGATATCCTTGTATCGGGCGGTACCTTAAATATCACGGGATCCAATGACGGTCTTCATGCTGAAGATAACGATGATGATACTAAGGGTTACATATACATAAGCGGCGGTAATATAAGCATTACAGCTGAAGATGATGCAATACATGCAACAACAGTAATAAGGGTAGACGGCGGAGAATTTAACCTTAAATGCGCAGAAGGCATCGAGGGTACAGTGCTTTTGATAAATGACGGTAATATAAGCATAGAAGCATCGGATGACGGCATAAATGCGGCTCACAAATCAAGTGCCTTAAATCCCGTGTTTGAAATGAACGGGGGCAAGGTCACGATAAAGATGGCCGAGGGTGATACGGATGGTATCGACAGTAACGGAGACATAATAATAAACGGAGGCACCATAGATATCACGGGAAGATCCACATTCGATTATGACGGTAAGGCGGAATTTAACGGCGGGACCATTATAGAAAACGGTACTGAGACAAACACGATCACAAATCAGATGATGGGTGGCCGCGGCGGAATGGGCGGCCGCGGGAAAACGGATCTTCCTGAGGGAATGACTCCTCCCGATGGAATGACTCCTCCCGATGGAATGACTCCCCCTGATGGAATGACTCCCCCTGATGGGTCACAAAAGCCACAGGGGCAGGGCAAACCGGAAGGTATGCAACGTCACAGAAAAATGACTCTGACCGATGGAACCGGTGAATCCGAAGACATGATTCCTCCGGAGATGAAAGAAGACTTATTGGAACAGTGAATAATTATCCCACAGCTGCTGTAATGCCTGCAGGCTGTGGGATATTATTTTCAATTCTATATACCGCTAAGATCAAATGCAGGAACGAAACAATCATCAGCTGATTCCTTATCCTGCATAAATCCACGGACTCCCAGGCTTTCGGCATACCTTATCAGGCTTCTGTATTCTGTTTCTGTCACATGCCTGTTTATATCAGGGTATCCGTCAAGCCTGCCGTTTGGCGTATACTGGTTAAGAAGGCTTATAATGATCCTGTCTCCGTAGCTTTCATGCAAATGCCTTACTATAAGCTTTGCCTGTATCAGCATTCCCGGCATAAGGAGGTGCCTTACAACAACTCCTTTTTTCAGTATCTTTACATCGCCTGATTCTTCAAATATGCACTCCGGACACTGGCGCACCATTTCATCTATCGCTGCCTTTGCTGCTTCAGGATACCCTGTGGCATTACTGTAGCGGACAGAATCCTTATCCCTTATGTATTTGAAGTCAGGAAGATATATATCTATCAGGCCTTCAAGACTTTTTACGGTGTTAACGTTTATGTATGACGATGTGTTAAGGATAAAAGGCAGTGTAAATCCCCGTTCTTTGACTGTTCTTATTGCATCCCTTATTTCGGGCAGATAGATATCGGCGGTAACAAGATTTATATTGTGTGCACCCTTTTCATCAAGCTCATTAAAAATCTCAGCAAGGCGTTCTTTTGTTATTTCTTTTCCTATGTTACCCCTGCTTATCATATGATTCTGACAGAATACACAACCCATATTACAGCCTGTGAAGAATATCGCACCCGAACCGTTTAAACCGGAAATACAGGGTTCCTCCCAAAAATGTAAGCCGGCTCTTGCAACCCTTATCATTGTTTCGCTCATACAATAACCGGTCTTCTCATATCGGTTCACTCTGCACTCTCTCGGGCAAAGTGTACAATCTTCATATTCTCTGTATCTGTCAATGGCTGTCATGACTCATATTTTAGCATTTCTGCAACTGTTTGGAAATAAACTTACCATTGTGTCCTTTATTATCTATTAATACTATCTTAATTTCATCAATCACCTCTTAATACTATCTTAGCAAAGAGTGTTTTAATATAATGCAAAATCGAAAGTTAGCTGAATATAATGGACGGAAATTGATGTTGCATTATTTACCGCAACCAGTGCAGTGTGTGTAACAGGCCTTGTCATAAAGGATAGTAACCATAGGAAGTGATTTTCAGAGTTCACTTGAAACTACTTCTCTGCTTAAAGAGCTTGGAGGTAAATTTGTTGTTTCACGTGCCGACCGGGACGTACAGGCCAAGTTCCTGTTAAGAAACGGTGCCGACGAGGTAATAAGCCCCGAAAAACAGATAGCCCAGTGGGCAGCCATCCGATATACCTCGGATCATATTCTTGATTATATAAAGCTTGATGATGATTATGCAATTTACGAGGTTATGATCCCGCCTGCCTGGACGGGTAAAAGCATCGGCCAGGTAGATATAAGGAAAAAATACGGAATAAACATAATGGCGATCAAGGAAAACGGAAAGATGAGCCTTTCGGTTACATCGGAAACCGTGCTTTCAGAG
>JBGUQP010000266.1:0-2771 GCA_045131145.1 Lachnospiraceae bacterium
TAGGACATGCAACCCTCTTATCATCTGCCAGGGCTTTCTCAATAAGGCGGAAAGTGTCAACCTCCCCATTATAGGAAGCATATACAAGTATAAGGTCTGCTTCCCTGTATTCTCTCAATGCCACCAGCTTGGTAAGGATTTTAAGATCCTTCCGTTCACGGTCTTTCTCATCAATAAGACCACGTTCATAAATAAGGCGCTTCCTTATTTCCTTTTTAAGGAGGTTTGGATCAGTCATTTCTTCTTACCGAATTTTTTACCCAGATTGGTAATGGACCCGTCAGCTTCCTGTATGTTTATGTTGTCAAGCTGATTCCTTAAGTTATTTCTGACGGAATCCACATACTCCTGCCTGAGCCTCTTCTGTTCTTCCTTCTCTTCATCGGTAAGACCGATATCCTGTGATTTATGATACAGTTCGTTTATCCTTTTTATCTTGTCTTCCAGACTCATATAAAACCCCTTATGACCGGTCAGGTATTATCTATATATTCCGCAATGTTGAAATTCTCATCCCTGTTTGACTCAAACAGGGTACCGTAGTATCTGCCTTCCATGATCTTATGGATAACACTTACATCCTTACCGTTTGCAATGACCATATCCGCTCCCGCATTGACCGCAACCGTGGCCGCATGAAGCTTGGCACTCATTCCGCCGGTTCCTATGGTACTTCCGGTAGTCTCCTTACCCATTGTCATAACATCATTAAGATCTTCAACAAGCGAAATGAACTTGGCATCCTTATTCTCTCTCGGATCGTCTGTATACAAGCCATCGATATCGGACAGAAGTATCAGCATATCAGCCCCGACAAGATAGGCCACAATTGCCGAAAGGAAATCATTATCTCCTATGGTGTCCTCAACCTCATGAACCGCTACCGTATCGTTTTCATTTACTACAGGTATGACTCCCATCTTAAGAAGCTCGGTGAATGTGTTATGGGCGTTCCTCCTGTTGACGTCGTCAACTATTGTATGCTTGGTCATAAGTATCTGGGCAGTTGTATGATTGTATTCGGCAAACAGTTTCTGGTATATCATCATAAGTCTCGCCTGGCCTATAGCAGCACACGCCTGCTTGACCGGTATTTCCTTGTCTGTCGGCTTTATATTCATAACCTTCTTGCCGACAGCTATAGCCCCGGACGAAACCAGTATCACATCCTTGCCCTGATTTTTAAGTTCACACAGTTCTCTTACCAGTCGCTCCATCTTGGTAAGGTTCAGCTCACCAGTAGACATATGATGAAGTGACGAAGAACCGATCTTTACGACTATCCTCTGTCTGTCCTTTATCCCTGCGCGAAGCTTTATTTCTTTTTCACTCGGATCGGTGTTTCTCATTTCTTTTCCTCTTATCAATTTATTCTATAATACCCTTAAAGGCTTATACTTCTTCATAATGGCTTCTGCCACCTTTATGCCATCCATCGCAGCACTAGTGATACCTCCGGCATATCCGGCTCCTTCACCGCAGGGATACATTCCTTCTATGCTTCCTTCATAATCATCGTTCCTTAGAATCCTTACAGGCGATGAAGTCCTCGACTCAACTCCGGCGAGTATCGCATCATTCCTGTCAAAACCTTCAATAGTATAACCGAATTTATCAATTGATTCAATGATAGCCTCATTGATCTCATCAGGCAGCAGTTCTCTTAAGTTGGCAAGCTTATATTCGCCCTTTATCTGAGGGGTCATATATCCTCCCCCACCCGAAAGAGTGCCATTCTTAAAATCACCGTATTCCTGCACCGGTATTGCCCCATTACCAAGCTCATAAGCCTTCTCTTCAAGCCTTCTTTGAAATTCCATTCCCGCAAGCACATCATCCGAGCCAAAGTCATCCCTGCTCACACTTACGATTATGGCGGAATTGGCATTTAACGAAGACCTCCCGGAATAACTCATTCCATTTACGCACAGCCTTCCGGCCTCGCTCGATGCATTTACGACATAGCCTCCCGGACACATGCAGAATGAATATACATTCCGGCCTTTCGAAGTCCTATAGGTGAGCTTGTAATCAGCCGGGCCCGGGCCTTCCTTACCCTTTACACCATATTGATTTAGATCTATCATTTCCTGAGGATGCTGGATCCTAAAGCCTACCGCAAATGCCTTTAAGGTCATGTCAACCTTCCTGTCCTTAAGCATTTTAAAGGTATCTCTCGACGAATGTCCTATTGCCAGTACCACGCAGTTGCTTGTTATGGCACTTTCATTCCCGTCATTCAATACCTTTACACCTGTTATGCCATTATCGTCTGTATCAAACCCGGTCATTTTGGTTTCAAACAGGAACTCTCCGCCGTTTTTTATTATCTCTTCACGCATATTCCTTACAACAACAGCAAGAATATCGGTTCCGATATGCGGTTTTGAAATATATGCGATCTCTTCAGGAGCTCCGAAGCTTACAAATGTATCCAGAACATATTGATTACGACCCATCTTGTCGTTGACCCCGGTGTTCAGCTTCCCGTCCGAGAAGGTGCCCGCTCCCCCTTCACCGAACTGGACATTCGACTCTGTATTAAGCCTTCCGCCCCTGAAAAACTCCTTTACTGTCTCGACTCTTTTTTCAACCTTTTCGCCCCTCTCTATGATAATGGGCGCATATCCCATTCTGCTAAGTTCATATGCGCAGAAAAGTCCGGCAGGTCCCGCACCTGTTATAACGGGACGTCCCGTAAGCTCTTTTTCTCCGAAAACTTCAGGCGGCCTGTAGCTAACAGGCTTATAGGCGGTTACATTCCTGTCCTT
>JBGUQP010000267.1:0-4784 GCA_045131145.1 Lachnospiraceae bacterium
TCCGATGATGTTTCAGCATCCACCATAGAGATGACAAAGAGTTATGCCGGTATCATACTGTTCGGTGCTCCTTTCATGATGGGACAGTTCGTGGTAAACAACCAGCTGAGGTTCCAGGGCAGTGCCATGTATGCAATGGTCGGTCTGGTGTCAGGTGCTGTCATGAACATAATCCTCGACCCCATCCTCATACTGGCCCTCGATATGGGTGTAAAGGGAGCTGCCATCGCTACCGTAGCCGGACAGATCACAAGCTTCTTCATACTGCTCATCGCCAGCCGCAAGGGTGAAAACATAAAGCTTTCCGTAAAGGATATAAAGATCAACGGCTATTATATCTTAGAGATCATAAACGGCGGTATTCCTTCACTTTTCAGACAGGGACTTGCTGCCATAGCTACCACACTGCTTAACCGTACCGCCGGTGAACTCGGCGGAGACGCCGCTATATCCGGTCTGTCCATAACCACCCGTGTCATGATGCTGCTCATCTCCGCTCTCATAGGCTTCGGTCAGGGTTATCAGCCCGTCTGCTCATTTAACTACGGTGCCGGAAAAAAAGAAAGAGTCCGCGAAGGCTTCTTCTTCTGTGTAAAATGGGGGACCATATTCTTAGCTGCGATCGGTATAATATGTTTCTTCTTCGCACCAGGAATAATAGAGCTGTTTATAAATGATTCCGAAAACACCGATATGAATATGCGCATGCAGGTTATAAGGGTAGGTCAGACAGCACTCAGGTGCCAGGCCGCCATATTACCGATAAACGCATTTATCGTCATGACCAACATGATGCTGCAGTCCATGGGCAAGGGAATAAAGGCTTCCATAACGGCTTCGGCCAGAAACGGTCTGTTCTTTATACCGACTATCCTAATACTTCCGATATTCTTAGAGCTTACCGGTGTCGAGATAACACAGTCTGTAGCCGATGTACTTACTCTCTGCTTAAGTATACCGTTCGCGGTACAGGAGTTGAAAAAATTAAAAGAATGATAAAAAGGCCCGTCCGGGATTTTCCCGCGACGAGCCTTTTTCAGTCCTGTAATGATAATTAATTGTCTTATCAGTCAAACACGTTAGACCAGATCTTATATTCCTGGTTTGCGTTCTTTCCCTTATATTGGAAAAGCTCGCTGAGTGTTACAAGCTGGTAGCCCTGACTCTGCAGGCCTTCGATTATCTGTGAAAGAGCCTGCACTGTCTGGTAATTACCCTCAAAATCATGAAGCATGATGATCTGTCCGTCCCTTGCAGCACTCAGTGCATTGTTTACTCTCTGCTGAACGGATGTACCGTTTTCCCAGTCGTTTAACATGGCACCCTGGACAAATGCAAGGTCTATAGCCTGATACATTGTATTGTTGATTGAAATATAAGGCGGACGGAAAAACTTAGGTGTCTGTCCTGTGTACTGCCTGATAAGATTATTTGTACGATTGATCTCATCCTGGATAGCACTATATGACATCCTTGTCATATCACTGTGAGTAAACGAATGATTTGCAAGCTCATGTCCGGCACTGTTCTGGCGCTGCATGATGGCACGTGTTCCGTCGTTGATATTCTGTCCGATCAGGAAGAATGTAGCCTTTACACCGTAACGGTCCAATACGTCAAGTACCTGACCTGTGGTAGTTGCAGAAGGTCCGTCATCAAAAGTGAGTGCGATCATTTTGCCGTTTGGATTGATACCGCCGTTGTTACCCGAATTGTTTCCGGTATTGTTAGCGGTATTGTTATTCCCATTGTATGTGTTTCCGGCATTTGCACCGTTCTCGTTCTGAACGGTTCCGGCTCCGCTTATGGACAGATAATCAACATAAGCATCCCAGTTTCCGTCATCCGCGGTAACCACCAGTTTAACTGTCTGATTACCTGTTCCGTGAGATACATTCTTTATAGTGTATTCAGCCGCATTGGCATCACCGAAATAGAATGTTCCCTTGGTCTCGTTTCCGATCACCAGATCAACCTTAGCCATCTGGGAATTATTGGAAGCTCCCCTTAAGGTAAAGTCATGTGTACCCTCCGAGAAATTCTGGGTATAGGAAACAGCATCATTATTTGCATATAATGCTACACCGGTAAACGGAGAATTAACGTTTCCTGTATACTGGCCGCTCTTGGTCATATCTTCAGCCTGCTTTACGGTAGCCGAAGCACCTGTACCGGAATTGTTGTTGCCGTTATTGTTGTTATTATTGTTATTGTTATTCCAGTTATTGTTGTTATTCCAGTTATTTCCGGAATTATTATTACCTGAGTTGTTGTTTCCGGAATTATTACCCGAGTTATTACCTCCGGTAATGCTGCTGCCGCTTCCGGATACACCGCTGCCTCCGATGATAAGGGCATCACAGAATCCGTCCCATGTGCCGTCATCAGCTGTAACCACGAGTTTTACGGTCTGGTTGCCTGTACCGGTATTTACATTCTTAATGGTATATTCTGCTGTATTGGCATCGCCGAAGTAGAATGTACCTTTAGTCTGATTACCGATAACCAGATCTACCTGTGCCAGATTCGAACCGTCAGAAGCACCTCGAAGTGTTATATCATGTGTTCCCGATGTGAAGTTTACGGTAGTTGAGATTGCATCATTATTTGCATATAATGCCACGCCGTTAAACGGGGAACTGATATTGCCGGTATACTGACCGCTCTTGGTCATGTTTTCGCACTCAAAAACAGTACCCTGGTTGGTGCTGGGAGCTGCGCTTCCCGAACCGTCACTGTTCTGTACACCGCCGTTATTTCCGCCGTTGTTCCCGCCGTTATTATAGCCGCCGTTATTTCCGCCATTATTATAATTACCGGAATTGCTGCTTCCGCCTACAGTAACCGTATTGGAATATACGTTAGCCCAGCCGCTGCTCTGGTAACCTTCGATATTAAGGGATGCTTCATAAAGATTACCCATCTGCATACCCATCTGTTCCCATGCTTTGAAATGGTCCGTTACTGTAATTGTTCCGCTGGTACGTTTGGAAGTTCTTACGCTCCAGTACTGCTGGAATGTAGTATCTCCGTCGATCGAAGGCTGATTGTAACGGGTTGTCTCATATACTTCATATGTTCCCCCGTCAACCGTGATAGTTCCCTTTGAACTAGCTCCGGGCGGACGCCAGCTTCCCCAGCTCTCTACGATATAATACTCAACTAACGGATTTCTCGTCCATCCGTATACGCACAGATATGAGTTGCCGTTCGGCTGATAGTCTACACCGTAATTAATGGAAATGTTACCGATCTGCTGGTATTTCTTTGTGCAGTCAAATTTAACACCTTCACGGAACAATGCATTTCCGATGTTCTGCCACCAGCATTCGAACTGTCCGTTGCCGTTGATGGTCATGCTTGTATCGCCATAATCCTTCCACAGCACGTATGTGTAAGCCCCGTCGCTGCCTTCGGTATTGTTGTAGTATACCTGTGCCGCTTTAGCATTATATCCAAAAAATGAGAATGAAAACGCCAAAAGCAGAGATAAAACTACAGCAATGATCTTTTTGCTTTTTCTCATAGCAAATATCCTCCTTTCGATATAAATCTTATCATACGGGAGAATAAAAAGGGTGTCCAAACGTTAACTATAGTGTTAACATTTGAACACCGAAATGTTTATTTCTGATAGGTTTTTTGCAATAAATACCGGTTGTTCATATCTTTGTTAAAACTTACCGCAATTAATGCAAAATGCAACAAAAACTTGCTTTTTTATGTTCATCATTTTATTTCTTTTTCGCGGTCGATCCTGAACTGTACGGCACTCTTTAAATACTCTAAATAAGCTTCATCACTGCACATTGATTTTCCGGGACAGTCTGAAAGCTTTGCTACAGGTCTTCCGTTTACATACTGGAGCTTTATGACAATGTTTAATGCATCTTCATTGGTATCGTTTGATACAAATGTTCCGAT
Organism: Lachnospiraceae bacterium; assembly: GCA_045131145.1. Taxonomy (GTDB): domain Bacteria; phylum Bacillota; class Clostridia; order Lachnospirales; family Lachnospiraceae; genus UBA2868. The sequence goes on from JBGUQP010000267.1 coordinate 3,925, forward strand.
GCCGAAGCTTACCTTAGTCCTGTCCTTAAAGTACTGATATATAGCCTCTGCCCTGTCAAAATCAAGACTGTCGCTGAAAAGAAGTACCTTTGTCTTAGGGTCTACACCATATTTTTTATAGTGAGCTATAATCTTCTCTCCCCACTCATAAGGGTCTCCCGAATCATGACGTACACCGGTATAGTTGTTGACCATTGAACGGTCAAAATCCATCAGGAAAAGATCTGTCGTGATGGTATCGGTAAGAGCTGTTCCGTTATCACCCTTATACTCATCATACCAGTCCTGCATAGCATAATGATTGGTATATGCAAGCGGGATGCTGTCAATACCCTGATACATCTGTACAAACTCATGAGCAAATGTACCTATGGGCTTTACATTGTATTTCATGGCAAGATATACGTTGGAAGTACCTACGCACTGTTTTGTCTCAGTGCAGAGTCTTCTTACAGCTTCATCCTCCCACTCTCTTGAAAGTCTTCTTCTGCAGCCGAACTCGGCAAAGCTGAAGGTATATTTTCCGCTGTTGAAATCCGCTATCTTCTGGCAGAGCCTTTCCTCTGCGGCACGGCGGAGATTGATATAGTCAAAGCTCATGCGGAAGTATACTTCATTGACAATCTCCAAAAGATATATCTCAAACTGCATAGCCGAAAAAAGAGGTCCGTCAACCTTAAGGATCAGTTCGCCGTTATCCTTAAGCTCTGTATATACATAGTCCCTGATGGGATGCCAGAGTCTTAAGAACTCAACATAATCCCTCTTGATAAATCTGATGGAACGGAGATAATCAAGCTCCTCTTTTGAAAAGCTGAGCGTACAGAGATAATCTATCTGCTCGTTTATCTCATCAAACA
>JBGUQP010000268.1:0-6290 GCA_045131145.1 Lachnospiraceae bacterium
TGAAGTTACAAAGCCGGAAACGATCAACTACAGGACCCTCAAGCCGGAAAAAGACGGACTCTTCTGTGAGAAGATCTTCGGACCGAGCAAGGACTGGGAGTGTCATTGCGGCAAATATAAAAAGATCCGCTATAAGGGTGTCGTCTGCGACCGTTGCGGCGTAGAAGTCACGAAATCCAGCGTCAGACGTGAGCGTATGGGCCATATCGAACTGGCTGCACCGGTATCACACATCTGGTATTTCAAGGGTATTCCCAGCCGTATGGGACTTATCCTTGATTTATCACCCAGAACACTTGAGAAGGTACTCTACTTTGCCAATTATATAGTACTCGATGCAGGAGATACCGAGCTTAAATATAAGCAGGTACTTTCCGAGAAGGAGTATCAGGATGCCAGGGCTACACATGGAAGCAAGTTCCGTGTAGGCATGGGTGCCGAGGCTGTCAAGGAACTGCTTATGGCGATAGATCTTGACGGAGAGGCAGCAGAACTTAAGGAAGCCCTTAAGGAATCAACAGGCCAGAAGAGGGCCAAGATAATAAAGAGACTTGAGGTTGTTGAAGCTTTCCGCGGTTCGGGGAATAAGCCCGAGTGGATGATCATGGATGCGATCCCGGTTATCCCGCCCGATCTTCGCCCTATGGTACAGCTTGACGGCGGACGTTTCGCTACAAGTGACCTTAACGACTTATACAGAAGGATCATAAACAGGAATAACCGTCTTAAGAGACTGCTCGAACTCGGTGCACCCGACATCATCGTCCGCAACGAGAAGAGGATGCTCCAGGAAGCGGTTGACGCCCTTATCGATAACGGAAGAAGAGGCCGTCCCGTTACAGGACCCGGTAACAGGGCTCTTAAGTCACTCTCAGACATGCTTAAGGGTAAATCGGGACGTTTCAGGCAGAACCTTCTTGGTAAGCGTGTTGACTATTCAGGCCGTTCGGTTATTGTCGTAGGTCCCGAACTTAAGATATACCAGTGTGGTCTTCCCAAGGAAATGGCCATCGAGCTTTTCAAGCCCTTCGTTATGAAGGAACTTGTAGCCAACGGAACCTCACACAATATAAAGAATGCGAAGAAGATGGTTGAACGTCTTCGTCCCGAGGTCTGGGACGTGCTTGAAGACGTTATCAAGGAGCATCCCGTAATGCTTAACCGTGCACCTACACTTCACAGGCTGGGTATCCAGGCATTCGAGCCCATCCTTGTAGAGGGTAAGGCTATTAAGCTTCATCCCCTGGTATGTACGGCTTACAATGCTGACTTTGACGGTGACCAGATGGCAGTACACCTTCCCCTTTCGGTGGAAGCACAGGCTGAGTGTCGTTTCCTGCTCCTGTCACCCAACAACCTGCTCAAGCCTTCGGACGGCGGTCCCGTTGCCGTTCCTTCGCAGGATATGGTCCTTGGTATCTACTACCTGACCATGAACAAGTATAAGAATTACGATCAGGATCCTGATTTTAATGAAGAAGTAACACTTAAATATGATTCGATAGAAGAGGCCCTTAAGGCTTACAACGATTACCAGGCAGCTGTAGCATCCGGCAAGACTCCCAAGGGAGAAGCACTTAACCGTGATACCTTCTTACGGGTATGTGTCGATGCAGAACGTGACAGATGGGTAGCCTGCAGATTCGTTGATCTTCTCGGACGTTATTACCATTCAATGAACCAGGCAATCCTGGCTTATGAGAACGGTGAGATAACCCTTCATCAGAGGATAAATGTCCGCATGGAGAAGACCCTCTCCGATGGTTTGAAGATAAGCGGTGTGATCAACACTACTTTGGGACGTCTTATCTTTAATGAGATACTTCCTCAGGATCTTGGTTTTGTTAAGAGGAATGAAGATGATCCCGCAAGCATGCTTGCACTTGAGATCGATTTCCATGTAGGCAAGAAGCATCTTAAGCAGATCCTTGAGAAGGTCATCAACACACACGGTGCAACAAGGACCGCAGAAGTGCTTGACTCGATCAAGGCTATGGGTTACAAGTATTCAACCCAGGCAGCCATGACGGTTTCCATTTCCGACATGACGGTACCTGCCAGGAAGGCAGAGATGCTCGAGGATGCCCAGAAGACGGTTGACAGGATCACCCGTGATTACAGAAGGGGTCTTATCACCGAGGAGGAGCGTTACAGAGGCGTTATCCAGACATGGCATGAGACCGATGAGGCACTTACAAAGGTGCTTCTTGACGGACTTGATAAATACAATAACATCTTCATGATGGCTGATTCGGGAGCCCGTGGTTCTAACCAGCAGATCAAGCAGCTTGCCGGTATGCGTGGACTTATGGCTGATACAACCGGTCGTACGATCGAGCTTCCCATTAAGTCCAACTTCCGTGAAGGTCTTGACGTACTTGAGTACTTCATGTCAGCACACGGTGCACGTAAGGGTCTGTCCGATACGGCTCTTCGTACAGCCGACTCGGGTTACCTTACAAGGCGTCTTGTAGACGTATCCCAGGAGCTCATCATCCGTGAGCGTGACTGCTGTGAGGGTGTTGACGAGCTTCCCGGTATGTATGTGAAGCCCTTCAAGGACGGTAAGGAAACGATAGAGAACTTAAAGGACCGTATCCTTGGTCGTTACGCATGCGATGATATCAAGAATGCCAAGGGCGAGGTTCTTGTTAAGAAGAATCATATGATCAACCCCAGGCGTGCAGAGCGTGTAATAGAAGAAGGCGTTGACAGTAAGGGCGTACTCTTCAATGCTATAGATGACAACGGCAAGCCTATTTCAGAGGGCGTTAAGATCCGTACGATACTTACCTGCCGCTGCCATAACGGTATATGCTCCAAGTGCTACGGTGCCAACATGGCAACCGGTGAGGCAGTTCAGGTCGGTGAGGCAGTAGGTATCATAGCAGCCCAGTCGATCGGTGAACCCGGTACACAGCTTACAATGCGTACATTCCATACCGGTGGTGTTGCCGGTGATGATATCACACAGGGTCTTCCCCGTGTCGAGGAGCTTTTCGAGGCTCGTAAGCCCAAGGGACTTGCTATCATATCCGAGATTGCCGGTAAGGCAGTACTTAAGGATACCAAGAAGAAGAAAGAGGTCGTTGTGACCAACGAGGAGACAGGCGAGATCAAGACTTACCTTATCCCTTACGGTTCAAGGACCAAGATAACAGATGATCCCGAAGGGCAGATGATCGAAGCCGGTGATGAGCTTACGGATGGTTCCGTTAATCCTCATGATATCCTTAAGATCAAGGGTATCAGGGCTGTTCAGGACTACATGCTCCGTGAAGTTCAGAGGGTTTACCGTCTCCAGGGTGTTGAGATCAACGATAAGCACATCGAGGTTATCGTTCGCCAGATGCTTAAGAAGGTTCGTGTGGAGAATAACGGTGATTCCGATTTCTTACCCGGAACACTCGTTGATTCACTTGAACTTGAGGATATAAATGCGGCACTTGTAGCTGAGGGTAAGGAGCCTGCAGAAGGCAGCCAGATAATCCTTGGTATCACCAAGGCATCGCTTGCCACCAACTCCTTTATGTCGGCTGCATCCTTCCAGGAGACTACCAAGGTTCTTACCGAGGCAGCCATCAAGGGTAAGGTCGATCCGCTTATCGGACTTAAGGAGAATGTCATTATCGGTAAGCTTATTCCCGCAGGTACCGGTATGAGAAGGTACCGTGAAGTGTTACTCGATACATCGGTAGCTGACGCTTCCAAGGTTATAGCAGTACCTGAGGAAGTTGAAGATGAAATTGATGATGAAGTCCTTGATGAGGAGTTCATTGAAGATGAAGAGTTTACAGAAGAACCTGTGGAAACAGAGTAAAGTAAATAAATAAGAGCCGGGGACCAGTTCCCCGGCTCACTTTTTATGTGACACTTTGGCTCTGAGCTAAAGTGTCACATTTTTTACCATAAAATCCCTCGTTTTTCCTTTGCCGGCGGTTCATTTGCCGATGATGCGGACATATTGTTCCCCTTGTTTGCATAGTATATCTTGTTTGTAAGGTTCTCGGCATTTGTAGTATAGGAGAAGGCTGTCTTTTCGGATATCTTTCCTTCTTTTATTAAGTTGAGAAGGCTAGTATTCATGGAGATCATACCTTCCTGGGATGATGTATCGATAACCGAGTCAATGCTCTGGATCTTTTTCTCGCGGATGTTGGTCCTTATGGCCGGATTAAGGGTCATGATCTCGAAGGCCGGAACTATTCCTCCGTCAACTGTAGGAAGAAGCTGCTGGCTGACAACTGCCTGAAGGACCATAGACAGCTGGATATATATCTGATGCTGCTGATTGGGCGGGAATGCATCGATTATACGCTCTATTGTATTGGCAGCCCCTACGGTATGAAGGGTGGATAATACGAGGTGGCCGGTCTCTGCTGCAGTCATTGCAACACTGATCGTGTCAGAATCACGCATCTCACCAAGAAGGATAACATCGGGACTCTGACGCAGGGATGCACGGAGAGCTGTCAGGTAAGACTCCGTATCAGATACAACCTCACGCTGGCTGACTATGCTTTTCTTATGAGGATGCAGGTATTCCAGAGGATCTTCAAGAGTTATTATATGAGCTTCCCTGGTTGAATTGATATGGTCGACCATACAGGCAAGTGTAGTTGATTTACCTGATCCCGCAGGCCCGGTAATAAGAACGAGACCTTTCTTCTTCTCGGAAAGAGATATGATTTTTTCGGGAATACCCAGCTCTTCCGGCTGGGGAATATGGAAAGTAATAACCCTGATCACTGCCGATAGCGAACCACGCTGTTTATAGGCATTTATCCTGAATCTTGCAATACCCTGTAAGGCGAATGAAAAATCATCATCGCCTGTCTCCTCAAGCCTTGTCATTTCCCTGTGACCGAGTTCATATATCGAGGCTATCATCTGTTCGGTATCCGAGGGCATAAGCCTTGATTCTCCCTGAGTGTACATTCGGCCGTTAAGCTTGTAGGTCAGTTGGCGGCCTGCAACTATGAAGATATCAGATGCACCTTCACCGGTTATGGCTGCTAAGGTATCTACTATTGACATATCCATTCCTCCTTATATAAAGTTTAATGCCTTAATGTCAAAGACTGGATGAGTTCATTGTGTTCCAACTCTCAATATGGAAGAGCCGGTCATCCGTTTCGTCCGGATAATGAGTTTTAAGTGTAACATAGAGAGTAAGAGAATCATTCATCGGAACGGTATAGCTTAGTGTGACCGGGTCGTCCTTGCTGGATTCCTCACTTGCAATGATACTGTCGTTATCGGAAAAGAGTGCTGGTACACCGCTGTAGTATTCTCCTGCATTGTGGCAGTTCTTTAAATGCTTGCTGAGAAGCCCCTCTATGTTGGCCATATATAACTCGGCAATTCTGTTGGCTTCGTAGTATTCACTTGTTCTTTCGGCGGTCTGCCGGCTTAAGTTTAAGTCCGAGTGAGCACTTAGATAGGTAAGTGCCGCGAAACTCACCATGCTTAACAGTACGAACGCGGTGAGTACTGAACTTGTACCGACATTTATGCCGCCTTTGAATTTCTTGTTCATTTTTATCCTCTGGCTGAATTCATATATTTTGTTGCATTAAGTTCATAGATCACACTAGCATCTTCAGCCCTTACAATTTTAATATGCATGTTCTGTATTGCCCCGTTGGGAGTAAGGGTCACATCTCCCGCATATACCGCATCATCGGCATCGCAGGGATTAAATTCCTTGTCATAGAAAAGCATGATATATGAATCATCGCCTTTTACTGCATCGGGAAATACTTCCATAATGCTGTCTATATCGCCGTCGGTTCCCCGCATTACTTCCGCATAGCCTGTGGCAATGGCAATGGCATGATTCAGTTCATAGGTCTCCTTACCCATCATATGGGCCGAGACAAAACATTTAACACATACTGCTGCAGCAAGTGAAAAGAAGAGTATTGTGACGATCATCTCCATAAGAAAGAGTGATGACCGTGATCTTCCCGCATCATTCATACATAAACTCCTTTAATGATCATAATTCTTAAAAAATATATCAGGATTCAGATCAGTCCGCAGTATCCGAGTAACTGTATAGCGAGACATAAAATTCGGTTTTGTTCCCTTCATCATCTTCGATATTAAAACGGTAGAGGGAATCGGATATCCTGGTGGAAGAAAAACGGTTAAGCTTTAAAATCTTCTTCCCCGCACTTCTTACTAAGTCAATATCACCACGAACGGTCAGTTCCTTCAGAAACCCTTCGTGCTCATATAAATATGTACAATATTCATCACTGTTTACAAACTGGGACATTTTAAGA
>JBGUQP010000269.1:0-18930 GCA_045131145.1 Lachnospiraceae bacterium
CTGGCTCATACGCTTGACATCTATGCGGATAAGCGCTCCCGGAATATCCCCGGAGCTTACGAGCCCCCTGTCATCGTACTTCTTTACTATCTCACCAATTACTTCCGAGCTTACATCCTCACAGTGGACCTTAAGCTCGTCAAGATCCTCCATGGCCGATGAAAACAGATCGCTTACCAGGACATCTATCTGATCGGCCTTCTTATATATATTGCCGATCTTCTCATTAAGATCTTCAGAATCAAGCGGGGCGGATTTCTCCGGCTTACTCAACTTTGCTGTAAGCAGCTCACAGATAAGCTTAATTCCGGTTATCGGTGTCTTAAGGTCGTGGCTTAAGGATGCCACAAGCTCGCGTTCGCGCCTTGCAAGGGCCAGCTCCCTCTTCCTTGATGCATCAAGTTCCTCACGCATTATATCAAAGCTCTCGCTGAAGACGCCGAACATATTGTTTCTGTCCATGGTAAGAGGGGCATCCAGCCTTCCTTCGGCAACGGATCCGGCAAAATCCTTCATATTCCGGAAGGGAGTGACTATGTTTCTGTTTATGTAAGACCCAAAAGCGCAGGCCATGATAAGCAGGATGATCCCCAAAACAGCAAACCCCACAGTCAGCCTTAGCCGCAGATCCTTATATATCCCATGGCCGTCATCTTTAAGGATCACATATCCGGCCACCCTGCCATCCACATCAACATAACTGTATAAACTGCCCTTCTTCATGGCCGCTGCAAGCGATAACTTCTCATCTCCCACGGGGTAGGAAGAATAAATGAGATTATCCGCAGTATCAAGAAGGGCATAATCAACCCCGTAATCCCTGCCTTCAAGTACCGAAAGATCGCCGAAATGTTCACCTGCATCCCCGGCAATATCATTAAGCCTTATGATATCCATGTCTCTCCCGGTGCCTGCGGTGCCTTTACCGGTTATCAGGATAAATACAAGGATTGCGAGGAAATACAATATCCCGAAGATAGTCACCGTTTTATAGTAATTCTTCATATCTCTCCATCATATAACCCACACCCCATACGGTCTTTATAAGGCGCGGATCCTTGGGATCGTCTTCAGTCTTCTCCCTTAAGTGCCGTATATGCACTGCAAGGGTTCCCTCTCCGATAAATTCATCATTCCAGACATTCTTAAGGAGCTCATCCTTGGTCACCACCCGCCCTGTGTTATCCGCAAGGTATCTGATCAGCTTATACTCCATTGCCTTAAGGTCAGTAAAGCCCTCTTTCGTCTTTATTTTACGGGCATCCGTATCAAGGTTGACTTCCCCGGTCAATCTAATCAAATGCCCTGTTTTGTTTTGATCATCCGCCACGGGCGCTCTCTTTTCTGACTCTGCTGACTTTTCTGCAAGGCCTGCCGCCTCCTTAGCCTTCTCGTATCTGTCAAGAATGGCCCTGACTTTGGCTAAGAGGATGCTTAAGGTAAAGGGCTTCTTGATATAATCATCGCCTCCGATATTGAGCGCTATTAGCACATCATCATCGCTGGTCCTGGCACTGATAAAAAGGATGGGCATGTCATAGCTCTCCCTTACCTTCCTGCACAGTTCGAATCCGGACTTATCCCCCAGGTTTATATCAAGCAGCAGAAGAGATACCAGATGTGAGTCAAGATAGTTGACCGCCTCCTCGAAGCCCGTGACATATTCGGTCCTTAGATCAAACATATTGAAATACTCGGCAGTTGACTTGGCTATTACTTCATCATCATCTATTATAAGTACTTTTATCTCTTCCATGCTTCCCTCCTTTATTCAGGCTTCCCGGCCGGACGGTTGTCAGAAAGGGATGACGATAACACATCGGTCCTGAACCTATGTGTCGGCGAATGTGACTTTATGAAGCCTGGACCATACGCTTGTCGGCCACGGATACTTTTTTGGCATTGTCGGGATCGTTATCAAGAACTGAAAATGCTATGTTGGTTGCATGATCGGCAACCCTCTCAAGACCGGATATGACATCGGAGAAGAGCATACCTGCTTCAGGGGTACATTCATTCCTTGTCATACGTCCTATATGCTTACGCTGAAGCTCGCGTTCCTTCTCATCGACCGCATCCTCAAGGGAGAGGATATCGCGGAGATGATCGTCTGCGCCTGTTGAGAACATCTCAATGGCAAAACGTATAAGGGTGTTTACCATGTCAAGCATCTCACCAAGTTCCCGCATGGCTTCCTTGGAAAATCCCACACCCTTCTCTATCCTCATCTTTGCGGAATCAGCCACATTCTCGGCGTGGTCTCCGATACGCTCTATATCGTTCACCACGTGGAAAAGACCACCGATATTCTTGGCATCGTCGACAGGAAGGTTGGTCTGGCTGATCTTGACAAGGTAATTCGTTATCTCATGGTTAAGGAAGTTGATATTCTCCTCAACCTCATATACTTCGTTTATATCCTCTTCATCCAGAGTCACAAGAGCGTTCATGGCGCGGTTGAGGTTCTCGCTTGCAAGGAGGGCCATTCGCTCAAGCTCCTTGGTGGCCTCAAATACAGCCGTTGCGGGAGAGAAGATGTTCTTGCCGCCGATATATTCAAGCTGCAGCTTGGCCCTGTAGCCGATCTCCTTCTCATCCCCGGGTACCAGAAGATAAGTCGCCTTAACTATAAGCCCCGCGAAGGGATAGAGAATGGCAACCTGGAAGAGCTTGAAGATCGAGTGGGCGTTAGCGACCTGACGGCCCAGATTGTCGCCCGATACCTTAACGAGCAGGCCTACTACCCATTCCATGCCTATCCTTAAGATGATATACATGATTATGGTTCCGATAACATTAAAGAGCAGATGTATAAGGGCTGCCCTCTTGGCATTCTTCTTACCCGACATTGCCGTGATCATGGCCGTTGCACAGGCGCCTATGTTACAACCGAGGATCACAAAGAGACATATCCTTATATCAAGCAGGCCCTGGTTGGCCATGACAAGGATTATACTTACCGTAACGGAAGAACTCTGTATGATGGCGGTTACTATGGTTCCGATAAGGACAGCAAGCAGAGGGCTTGTCAGTGACCCAAAAAAAGCCGGAACAGCCGGGATGTCCTTAACGGATCCCATTGCCTCCGACATTATTGCAAGTCCCATAAACAGTACACCAAATCCGGTCAGTATCTCACCGACCTTCTTTATCATATCCTTTTTAATGAAGCAGAACATTATTACGCCCAGGAAAACGAAAGCGGGGGCGTATTCCGAAAGGTTAAATGAAACGAGCTGGGCAGTTACCGTGGTACCGATGTTGGCACCGAATATAACGCCTACAGCCTGGGTAAGAGTCATGATGCCCGAGTTAACGAAGGTTACGACCATCATGGTACAGGCGCTGGATGACTGGATGATACCGGTAAATATGATACCTACGATCATTCCCGTAAAGCGGTTCTTGGTAAAGAATTCAAGGATGTTACGAAGCTTGGCACCAGCCGTCTTCTCAATTCCCGAATTCATAAGACTCATTCCGAACAAGAACAACCCAAGTCCACCCGCAAGGGTTATAAGCGTAGTCGCTATCATATCCACTCTCCAATCATATTCTCACCAAATATAATTTTAGAATATGATTTTTCAAGATACAAGACCTTTGGACAATTTTGTCAAAATCAAACAAGCAGGCAAGTTAAAACCGATGATTTTTGTGCCATATTTCCCCTTGCTCCACATCTTTTTCAAGCTGAGCCTTAAGGGCATCAAGTGACGAAAATTTCTTCTCCGGCCTCAGGAAATCCAGTATGCTCACCGTGACCTCCTTGCCGTATATATCCTTGTCAAAGTCATACAGGTGACTTTCAATAATGATCCTGCTGCTGTCATCCCCCTCAACCGTGGGCTTGATACCGATGTTTGTTATGGCCCTGTACTTAACCCCGTCCACGTTCACGGTCGAAAAGTATACACCGTTCGGGACGATGAGCTTACTCTCCTTGGGGACCAGGTTTATCGTGGGGATGGAGAACCTGCGGCCGATCTCGTTGCCGTGGACCACCTCACCGTAGAAGAAATAGGGACGCATCATAAGCTCATTGGCCCGTGTGAGTTCACCCTGTTCGATATATCTGCGAAGCTTCGAGGAACTTATCTTCTCCCCGTCTGCCATAAGATAATCGATCACCTCGACCTCATAACCGTAGTTATGGGCGTAACGCCTGAGCATATCCGGAGTTCCGATACCCCTGTGGCCGAACCGGCAGTCGCTGCCCATTACAATGGCCTTCATGTTTAAGGACTCCACAAGGAAGTCATCTATGAATTCCTCGGCGCTTATCGAAGCCGTCATCTCGTTGAAGGGGAACTCAATAAGATAATCAATACCCAGTGACTTGAATATCCTGCGCTTCTCGACACGGGTCGTCAGGACCTTGCTCTTTCCTCCCTTTAGGACTGTCGATACAGGCATGTCGAAGGTAAAGACCACAAGCTTAAGACCCTGCTGTCTGTACTCAAGCATCCGGTTAAAGATGGCTTCATGTCCCTTGTGCATGCCGTCGAACTTGCCGATGGTCACGACCGTGGGTTCATCGATATGGAAGTTTATTGTGTCCTGGATTATTTGCATATTTTTTCTCTTCCTGTATTTTACTACGGTATAAACATCTTATATGGCTTATATATCTTCCGACCGGGATCGTATTCATAGACTCCGTAGAAGACCCCCTGCGAGTCGTAGACCCTGAAGACATGGGGACGGCTCTTCTGTCTTCTTTTTCTCTCGTCACCCGGTTCTTCTTCCGCGGACATGAAGACAGAAGAACCGTCACCGTGTCTTCGCAGGGTATTGCCGTTGTGAAGGAGCTTATCTTCCCCGGGTGATACGTGTATTTCACCACAGTCAGCGAACATATCCTCAACGGATTTAAGGTGTGATTCAAGGATACCCTCATCCGCCCATTCCTGAACGGTTGACAGCTTAACCGCATCTTCTATACGGAACTGTCCCGATCTAGTACGAAGGAGCGATTCCATACAGGCTCCGCAGCCAAGCGCTTCACCCATATCATGGCAGAGAGTCCTTATATAGGTTCCCTTGGAGCACGATATCCTCATGCGTACCCTGGGAAGGTCTGTCGATAGGATCTCTATCGAATGTATGGTGACCGGGCGGGGCCTGCGTTCTATGGTCTTACCCTGGCGGGCCAGCTCATATAATTTCTTACCGTCAACCTTTATCGCCGAGTACATGGGCGGTATCTGTTCTATGTCGCCGGTGAATTTATCCTTACATGAAATGACATCAGCCTCGCTAAGGTTGACGTCCTTTTCTTCGACCACGGTACCCGTGATGTCTTGTGTATCAGTCGTGATACCAAGCCTCATTACCGTTTCGTATTCTTTTGTCTTGTCGGTAAGCATGTCGCACAGGGCAGTCGCATTGCCTATGCATACCGGGAGTACCCCTTCTGCATCGGGATCCAGAGTCCCCGTGTGGCCGATCTTTCTTACATGGGTGATACCCCTTAGCTTTGCCACCACATCGAAGGATGTAAAACCCTGTTCCTTGTATATGTTGATGATCCCGTGCATATTGTACCCCTCATCTGTCACCTTCGGTTACATTCCTGCCTCTTTTAACTGCTCTTCGATATGAAGGGACAGGTTGTTTATTACATCATAGAAGGTTCCGTGCATGTTGCAGCCGGCTGCCCTTACGTGGCCGCCGCCGCCGAAGTAGGAAGCGACCCTGGAAACGTCAACCACACCGTTGCTGCGCATGCTGACCTTATGCTCGAGCGTGCCTATCTCATACATGAATATGGCAACTTCAACTCCCTTGGTCACCTGGAGCTGATTGACTATGCCTTCAAGGTCCTTGCCGTCAACCCCGTAGAAGTCCATGGCCCGCTTGTCCATACTCGATGCAATGCACCTGCCATCCATGAAAAGGATGGATTCAAGCAGGGACCGGCCAAGCACCTGATTCTGCACGTAGGTCTTCTGAAGGAAGGTCTCATCCGTTATCCTTGATCCGTCAAAATCATACTTAACAAGCTTGGACAAAGCCATGAATGTATCCGCCCCGGTACATGAAAAACGGAAGATTCCCGTATCATGAGCGATACCTGTATAGAGGGCCTTGGCAACGTCCACATCCATATATTCATCAAGAAACATGCGGGTCAGTATCTCGCAGGTCGAAGAGGCATCGGGCTCGACATGGCATACATCACCAAAGCCCTGATTGCTCACATGATGGTCGATACAGATCGACTTCTTAGCTCCGAGGAATAATTTCTTAGCCTTATCTATGCGTTCGATATCACCCGCATCAAGCGATAAGAACACATCGAACTGACCGGGGTAGGCAAAGGTCGTATCGATCTTATCGTAACCCTTCATAAACTCGAAGTAATCGGGCGGTGTCTCAAGGAAGACCTTGATCACCACATCCTTATAAACATTTGTAAGATATGCATACATGCCAAGGACCGAACCCACGCAGTCCCCATCGGGACGTACATGGCCGGTTATGCCTATGGATTTAGCATTTCCTATTTCTTCCAGTAAATTATTTATCATTTATTTACCTCATCCAGCAGCTTATTCATCTTCATGCCGTATTCAATGGATGTATCGGCTATGAAGCGAAGCTCCGGAGTGTTTCTTAAGTTAAGGTTTGAAGCAAGCTGTCTGCGGAGGAAGCCCTCGGCATTCTTAAGTCCCTTTATTGTTTCGTTAAGAGCGCCCTCATCGCCGAGGGTTGATACCCATACCTTACAGGTCTTAAGATCCGGTGCAACCTCCACATCGGTAACGCAGGTCATGGGGCCTACCCTAGGATCCTTTATTTCGGACCGTATAAGGTTGGCCAGTTCCTTCTGGACCTCCGCATTTATTCTTGTGTTTTTTATACTGTTCTTTCTCATATCATTTCACCTCATCAGTCACCTTCGCCTTAAAAACCGGCTTCGGTGACAGCTTCCCCTCAAGGGGAAGCCTTCGTTGGTGCGAAAATTTCCCGGTACTTTTCATCGGGAAGCCTTCGTTGGTGCGAAAATCTCCCGGTACTTTTCATCGGAAAGCCTTCGTTGGTGGGTTAATTCTCCGTTGCATTTCATCGGAAAGCCTTAGCGTGGTACCTCTACCATCTTATAAGCCTCAACAACATCAAGTTCTTCAAAGTCATTGAAGTCCTCGAATACAAGACCGCACTCGAATCCAGCCTTGACTTCCTTGACATCATCCTTAAATCTCTTAAGGGATGCAAGGTTACCCTCGAATATCTGCTCACCTTCATGGGTGATACGTACCATACAGCCGCGTACGAATACACCGTCAAGCACATAGGAACCTGCGATGTTGCCGACTCCGGAAGCCTTGAATATCTGCCTTATCTCGGCATGACCCAAAACCTTTTCCTCAAATACGGGATCAAGCATTCCCTTCATGGCTGCCTCGACATCCTCGATAGCCTTGTAGATGACATTGTAAAGCCTTATATCTACGCCCTCGGTCTCGGCTATATTCTTGGCCGTTGCGTCGGGACGTACGTTAAATCCTATGATGATCGCATTGGAAGCTGAAGCCAGAACTACATCCGACTCGTTTATGGCACCTACGCCGCCGTGAATGACCTTGACAACAACCTCCTCATTGGTGAGCTTGACAAGGCTCTCCTTAACCGCCTCAACCGAACCCTGAACATCGGCCTTGATGATAAGGTTAAGTTCCTTAAGGTCACCCTCCTTGATCTGGTTGAAGAGATCGTCAAGGGACATCTTGTTCTTGGTATCGTCAAGCAGCTTGACCTTGTTCTGTGAGATGAAGGTCTGGGCGAAGTTCCTTGCCTCCTTGTCGTTCTCCGGTGATACGAATATCTCGCCGGCTCCCGGAACATCATTAAGACCCAATATCTCAACGGGTGTTGAAGGACCTGCCTCCTTAACCCTTCTGCCCTTGTCATCTATCATGGCCCTTACCTTACCGTGGCAGGCACCTGCAGCGATATAATCGCCGACCTTAAGGGTACCCTTCTGGACAAGGACTGTAGCCACGGGACCGCGGCCCTTATCAAGCTGGGCCTCGATGACAAGACCACGGGCCTTCCTCTTGGGATTGGCCTTAAGCTCAAGGATGTCTGCGGTAAGAAGGATCATGTCGAGAAGGTTCTCGATTCCCTCGCCTGACTTGGCCGAAACGGGAACAAACACCGTACTTCCGCCCCAGTCCTCGGGAATGAGTTCGTACTCGGACAGCTCCTGCTTAACACGGTCAACATTGGCGCTGGGCTTATCTATCTTATTTACTGCTACGATTATTTCTATGCCGGCTGCCTTGGCATGGTTTATAGCCTCAACGGTCTGCGGCATAACGCCGTCATCGGCAGCTACAACGAGGATGGCGATATCGGTTGAATTAGCACCCCTCATACGCATTGCGGTGAAGGCCTCATGACCCGGTGTATCAAGGAAGGTGATCTTCTGGTCGCCTGCCTTTACAACATAAGCACCGATATGCTGGGTGATACCGCCTGCCTCACGGTCTATAACATTGGTCTTCCTTATGCAGTCAAGAAGGGATGTCTTACCGTGGTCAACGTGTCCCATTACGCAGATAACGGGAGGACGCTTAACCATCTTGCTGGTATCCTCTTCCTCCTCCTTAAGGAGTTCCTCTATAACATCTACAACAACTTCCTTC
Organism: Lachnospiraceae bacterium; assembly: GCA_045131145.1. Classification (GTDB taxonomy): domain Bacteria; phylum Bacillota; class Clostridia; order Lachnospirales; family Lachnospiraceae; genus UBA2868. Next base: position 8,655 of record JBGUQP010000269.1, read on the forward strand.
TCACACAGGATATCGAACTCGACAGCGATCTCCTCGGCCTGCTCGTAGTTTATCTCCTGGTTGACGGTAACTACCTTACCCTGAAGGAATAACTTCTTGACGATGACTGAAGGCTGAACCTTCATCTTATCGGCAAGATCCTTGATCGTAAGTGACTCGGGAAGGGTGATAACCTTGATCTTCTCCTCTTCCTGCGCCTCCTTGGGTTTCTCGACGGGCTTGATGAACTTGCCGGCCTTACTTCCCTTGACCTGCTTGCCTCCGCGGAATCCGTCCTCATTGGCAAAGGTTATATCCTTACGGTTCTTATCCCTGCTCTTTTTGGAATCATCACGGCGGTTGTCCTTGCCGGCCCCCTTCTGATCGGAGCCAAAGGCAATTGAAATACCGCTCTTTATATTGTCTCTTCTATCGCCGCGGTCGGGACGTCCTCCTCTTGAATCCTTGGAATCTCTTGAGTCTCTTCCCTGTCCGTCACGTCCGCTTCCCTGGGCAGGTCTTCTGGTTTCCTGCGTCTTTTCTCTACGTTCCGGAGCTCTTCCAGCACTGTTAGCACTATTGCTGTTATCCCTGACAGGACGAGTACTGCTCTGTACAGTCTCCTGGCTCTTAGGAGCATCTTCTTTAACGGTGTTGACTGTCTTCGTTTCATTTTTCTCTATCCCCTTTGCAGGTGTTTCCTCCGTATACCTCATCGTTGCCGTACGGGGTACATTGGGCTTGATAAGCTTCTGGGTGGGACGGACGAATGTATTGCCTCCCTGTCCGGGACGTCCTCCTCCCTGCTGTCCCCCTCTGTTCTGGGGCTGTCCCGGTCTTGCGGCCGGTGCACCCTGTCCGTTGTGACGGTTAACGATGATGATGTTGGGCTTTTTCTTCTTCGGAGGTTCTTCCTTTGATGCAGGTGATTTTGCACCGGGTGCCTTAACGGGAGCTGCCTTCTTTACTGCTTCGCCTGCTTCCTTCGCTTCCACGGGGACTTCCTTTGGGGCCTCAGTCTTCTTTACCGGCGCCGCCTTCTTTACTGCTTCGCCTGCTTCCCCGGTACCGGATGGGGCTGCCTTTGCCGCCTTTCCTGCGCCGGCAAGCTTCTTCCTTACCTTCTCCTGAAGATCATCATCGATGGATGACGATACTGATTTTCCTTCCTCGCCAAGTTCGGTAAGAAGCGTTACCACATCCTTACCCTGCATATTAAGCTCCTTAGCGAATTCGTATATTCTCATCTTTGCCAACCTACAACACCTCGTCTTTCCTAACCGCCTCATCGGAATCGATCAGGCTTAATATCTTCCTCGCAAGTCCTTCGTCGGTCACCGCCAGGGATGCCCTGAATTCCTTGCCTATGCAATGTCCCAGTTCCTCCCTGTTCCCATAGGATCTGATCGGGACATTGTAATACTCACACATATTTTTAAAGTCCTTCCTTGTGTTATCCGAAGCATCCTTAGCTACGATCACAAGAAAAGCCTTGCCATCCTTGACACTTGACTCGGTCATGAAGCCGCCGCTTCCGACTGCTCCTGCCCGCTGTGCCAGACCAAGCATCTGCAATACCTTATCGGGTTTCACTTAACCTCCCTTTCGAAGCTGCCCCTGAGTTCCTCAATGGCTTCACCGCTCACGGCCTGCTTAAATGCCCTGTTGAAGGCCTTCTTCCTGACAGCAAGCTCAAGGCATTCACTCTTACGGCACAGGTAGGCCCCGCGGCCCTTCATCCTGCCCTCCGTATCAAGAGCTATCCCTGCAGGATCACCGGCATTTTCGCCGGGACAGAGGACAACACGTACAAGCTCATCCTTATCACACTTCCTTTTGCAGCCGATACAGGTTCTCTCAGGAGTCCTCTTATCCATAAGGGTTTACTCCTCTGTAACTTTCTCATCCGAAGCTTCATAAGCTTCTTCGTCTGAGCCTTCTCCCTCTTCGTACTCCTCTTCATATCCTTCTTCGGAATACTCACCTTCGGCATATTCGCCCTCTTCGTACTCGCCTTCTTCGTAGCCTTCCTCGTCGTAGTACTCCTCTTCCTCATCATAGTAGTCCTCAAGACGGAAGCCGGGAGCATCCTTGGCCTGGGTCTCGGACTTGATGTCGATCTTGAAGCCTGTAAGACGGGCAGCAAGCCTTGCATTCTGTCCTTCCTTACCTATTGCAAGTGACAGCTGGGTATCAGGCACAACAACCTTGGCCGTCTTCTCATCACCGTCAGCGATAACGAACACTACCTTGGCGGGTGATAATGCATTCTCTATAAGGATACCGGGGTTCTCATCCCAGCAGATGATATCTATCTTCTCACCGCGAAGCTCATCAACTACCGCATTAACACGCGATCCGTTCATACCTACGCAGGCACCCACGGGATCTACATCCGGGTTGTGGCTCCATACGGCGATCTTGGTACGCGATCCTGCCTCACGGGCGATCGCCTTTATCTCAACTATACCGTCACGTACTTCGGTAACCTCTGACTCAAACAGCTTCTTTACAAGCTCGGGATGAGTACGTGAAACAAGGATCTTGGGTCCCTTGGTAGTGTCCTTGACTTCATAGATATATACCTTCACACGATCGGTGGGACGAAGGTGCTCTGACTTGACCTGCTCATTCTCTGACAGAAGGGCATCAGCCTTGCCCAGATCGATGCTTATATTCCTGCCGACATAACGCTGAACGATACCTGTTACGATATCTCTCTCCTTGCCGTAGAACTGGTTGAAGAGTACTGCACGCTCCTCCTCCCTTATCTTCTGAAGGATAACATTCTTGGCGTTGGTAGCAGCGATACGGCCAAACTCCTTACTCTTTATATCGATCTCGATAACATCGCCGACCTTGGCATCCTTGTCGATAAGAAGTGCATCAGCCAGAGCGATCTCAAGCACGGGATCCTCAATATCGTCCTTGCTCTCAACTACGGTCTTCTCGGCATACACCCTGAAGTCACCGGTCTCACGGTCTATCGTGACCTTGGCGTTGTCTGCCTTGCCGAAGTGATTCTTGCAGGCCTGGATAAGGGAATTCTCTATCGCTTCAAATAAAGATTCCTTGCTTATCTCCTTCTCCTTCTCGAGTGCATCAAGTGCCTCCAATAATTCCTTGTTCATCTTTCTCCTCCTGGGATCATATCTTCACTATATATTATGCCTTCTCAAACACCCTGTTTTCGAATGACATTATTAACACTTACAGATCAGCGTACAGGTTGACCTTGGCAAGGTCTGCCCTGGCAAAATCACGCTCCCCATCGCCTGTATCTATCCGGATGCTGTCCTTATCATAAGCCTTAAGGGTTCCGGTAAATTCCTTGCTCCCGTCAATACTCTTGTAGGTCTTAAGTTCTATCATACGGCCTATCGACCTTTCGAAGTCCCTGTCCTTCTTAAGGGCCCTCGTAAGCCCGGGCGAGCTTACCTCAAGTATATAGGCATCATCGATGAAGTCCTCCCTGTCAAGCTCATCCGACAGGGCGCGGGAAACATCCACACAATCATCTATCATGATGCCGCCCGGCTTGTCTATATAAGCACGAAGGTAATAGTCCGCACCTTCCTTGACATACTCGATATCCCACAGTTCAAAACCCATTCTCTCAAGGATGGGGGTAAGGAGTTCTTCGGTTTTTGCTTCGTAGGTTTCTCTTTTGGACAACTATAGACCTCCGCACGAAAAAAGTGGACTCCTGCAAGTCCACTCCAATAACAATCATTCAACATTGTTACTTTAGCACTCTTTTACATAGAATGCAAGGCTTTTTTATACATTTTCGGCCGCCTATACCCGTCTTATCCCCTTTAATTCTTTCTTCCTCTCATACATTATAATATCTGCCCTCTCAAATACCTGCTGGAAGCTGATGTCCGTTTCCGGAATGAAATCGGACAGGCCCAGGGCTATGACTATGCCTCCGCTCTCTGCATTTTGTTCTGCCTGTTCGTTGAACTCCTTTATGAGCGCAGACCTGTCGTTAAAGTCATCATCTTCCAATACAACAACGAATTCATCACCGCCTGTCCTGAATACGGGGGAGTGTTTGAAACGCTTGCATATCATGGTACAGGCTTTCTTAATATATTCATCACCCGCGTGATGGCCCAGGGTATCATTTATATATTTAAGACCGTTCACATCACATACAACAACCGAAAAGTCACGAATGAGGCCATCCATTATCCTGCGGTTTACCGATTCCTCCATCTCCGAATATGCATGCTTGCTCTTGACACCGGTCAGTTCGTCCTTATAGGCCTTAAGTTCAGCCTTCTCAAGGGCTTCGTCATTCTCCTTCTCACGCTTCTTCATGGTCCTGTAATTACTCATGATGGTTATCGTCGAAAGGATAAACAGACCGAATACGACTATATTGTTTCGATGGGATATGCTGTCCATCCTTTCAAGCTGCCTGTCTATAAACTCCTGCTCGGAAAGGTCATATTCATCGCCTTCACCGTCACCGTCAAAATAAACCCTCATTTCTTCAACAGCCGAGGATGCGGCACTTCTTGTGGAATTGCCCATCCAGGTCAGGGAAGTAAAGAGGACCAGAGCCAGCATCCCTATCCACACTATCATGGAGTTCCCGAACCTTCGTGTTACATCATGGTTCACAACTCCCCTGAAGAAAATGAAGCCCAGCACTCCCCATATCGTGAAGAGGAAATAGGATTCCCTTGCCATCGACACTTCATTGGTAAGGGACGGTATCTGCATGAATATCCCAAGCAGAAGCATGATGCTGACACCTGCTATACCCAGGATCCTTAAATTCCTGCTGTTTTCCCTCTTACCTATCTTAAAAGCCGCTGCTGCCACAAAGACATAGACAAGTACGGTCCCTATGGTGGTGACATCAACTATCCAGCCTATCGCAGTCCGTCCAACAAAGGGAACGACGCAGGATACCGCCATTATAAAACCGAGTGCCCTTCCCGGTACGCCGCGGCTGTTAAGCTCCGAAAAACGTGCAGGGATTATATCATCATTGCCCAGGGCATACATAAGCCTTGACAGGGCTGTCATCATACCGATAAGGCTCGAGATCACAAGGCACAGGAGAGCGGTTGCTATCATCAACGTACCGACGCTGCCCATATACATGCCTGCCGAATGAAAGGTCGGATACCTTGTAAGACCGTGCAGGTTGTCAAGATCACTTATATAGGCGATCCAGGAATCATAGCCTGCGGGGCGCGAACACAGGGACAGGATTATTATCGCTATATACAACAGTGTTGTTACAACGACCGAGGACTTGATAATTCCATCCGGCCGGTTATGGTCAAATTTAAACTCCTCAACGGAGTGGGAAATATTCTCAAAACCCACATATGCCCAGGGGGCCATGCAGGCGATCCTTAACACCTGCGGTATAACGGGCTTATCCGGGATAAATGCAGGTGCCATTGAAAAAGTCACCTGATCCCTGTTTACTAAGGCTACCACCGTGCAGATGATAATAAATGAGGTAAAGCATACCACCGTGATCATGATCATTGCGTTTACAAGCCTGCCGCCGTATATGCAGACAAGCCCCATGATCAAAACAAAAATAACGGACATTACGGCCTCGCCGAACCAGACTTCGTAGCCGAGCATAATATAATGGGGCCCGAACTTAAAGAGGTCTCCGGCAAAATTACTTATAAAGAGGGGAAGTGACGTTGCGTTGGCCCAAAGAACGGATATATAGGTCAGAAAGAGGAACCAGGCGACAAGAAAGGCCCTGTCATGGCCGAACACGGCTGTGATATAAGCATATACTCCTCCGGCATCGGGATAACGTTTCATTAGTATCGAGTAACATCCCCCAATGATGATCATGATGAACATGCCGATGATCATTCCGATGACAGATCCTGCAGGTCCTGCCTTAAGGAGGTACTGGTTGCCGGTAAACACAAAGGAACCCCATCCGATCGCCGAGCCTACTGATAAGGCCCATGCGCCCGTCGGTGACAGATATCTCTTCAGCTTGATCTCTTCTACCACATAATTCTTTTCGTTTTCATCCATGCAAACCGGCCCCGCTTAACAGAAAAATTAAAAAAACCGGGGGATAAATCCCCCGGCCTCCATTCATTGTTGATTACTTCTTATTAACGGTATCCTTAAGTGCCTTGCCGGCCTTAAACTTAGGAGCCTTGCAAGCAGCGATCTTGATCTTCTCGCCTGTCTGAGGATTCTTACCCTCTCTTGCAGCCCTCTTAGCTACTTCAAATGTACCAAAGCCAACAAGCTGAACCTTGTCGCCCTTCTTAAGAGCAGCAGCAACTGTATCGGTAAAAGCACCAAGAGCTGCCTCAGCATCCTTCTTAGATAATCCGGCCTTCTTAGCCATTGCATCTACTAATTCTGATTTGTTCATTATGTAACTCTCCTTATACTAGTTTTTTACCGTTTCCGGCAACAGAATCATTATAGTTAATTTCATGCCTGATGTCAACAATTACTGCATTTATCGGCAATTGACGGTCATCAGCACACTCATGAGGACGGCCAGTTCCGCAAGCTGTAAAAACCATCCCGCAAGGTCGCCCGTTATGCCTCCAAAACTCTTATATGACATATATCTGTAATATACCGCGACCAAAGATACGGGAAGCAGCAGGAACAAAGCCTGTAAGCCGAAGAAATATATGGAAGCCATAATAAATAGGGCAAGGATAAGGAGAAGGATGATCCTGCACTTATTATCCGGTTCTTCCGTCATGTCACTGAGCATCCCTTCCCTTTTAGCCTTTCTTAAGGTGACTGCAAGAAGTCCCGATAGGATCCTCGATAAGATGAAGCCCGACAGGACGATGTAAAGGTTCTCTGCACCGGCCCTTCCGTCATCGATCCGGCTAACAAGTTCATACCAGAGAGCTGCGGTCAACATAATATAGCAGGTACAGTGGATGACCGCAAAGGCTCCCACATGTGGATCCTTAAGTATCTCAAGCTTCTTCTCCCTGTCCCCGTATGAGCACAGGGCGTCCCATGTATCCATATATCCGTCCATATGGATGCCGCCTGTAATAAGAAGGGGAATAAGGGTCATGATCACAGCCGTCAGGAGATATCCCGCGTCGATAGTGGTTAACATAAAATATGCTGCCGATCCGGCCACAGCTATCACTGCCCCCACCAGGGGAAAGGCGCACATGGTATACTTCATGTCCTCCCTCTTCCATTCGAAACGGGGCATGGGGATCTTCGAATATGTTGAAAATGCGATGATTATCGACCTAAGCATCGTTACTCCCAAAACCGGCACCTTAGCCGGCGCATCGGTTCAGAACCCTTGTGTCATCACTCTGTCATTTTACGGAGGGCGTTTAAGTACAGGGCAGGATTATTGTAGGCATATATATGTGGGAAGCCCGCCGCCAGGGTGTCCGTATGATACATGCACTTATAGCTTATATCCCTGCCCGGTTTATGAGCCTCAAAGTCACACCCGTTGTCACTGCAGTCATAATAATGGAACTCATGCCCCCGAAATACGGTGCCCGCCTTACCGTACAGGCCGTCTGTAAGGGCCGTGGCTTCCATGTATCCAAACCTTGTAAGCTTTCCTTCATTACGGACCTGCCCCGGAAGGCAGCCGCACAGCTTATATCTATTACCCTCTGTATCCGTCAGTAAGTCGCATAAGTACATAAAGCCGCCGCATTCGGCAATGATCGGTATGCCTGACTCATGGGCCCTTCGTATGGCCGCAAGCATGGCTCTGTTCTCGCTCAGGGTGTCCGCGTGATTTTCAGGGTAACCGCCGTAAAAGATGATCCCCTGCGTACCCTTAGGAAGAGCCGTGTCCTTAAGGGGAGAAAAATACCTTATATCGGCTCCGAGTTCCGTAAGCAATCTTATATTATCATCATAAAAGAAGGAGAAGGCTTCATCCCTTGCGATCGAAACGACAGGATGTGCCCGTCTTACCTTATCCGCTTCCTCACTGTCTAACACCTCACTCAGCCTTGCGGGTCTTTCATCACTAAACCCTTCCGCTTCGGAAGCTATCCTTATGATCCCGTCTATATCCACTGTTTTCTCGAGGCCTGCTGCCGTTATCTCGATCTTATCCATTACCTTATCGATCTCATAAGGCTGCAAAAGACCAAGATGCCTTGAAGCAATTTTAATCTCTTCAAGCTTCTCAAGATATCCGAGAACCCTGACTCTGCACTCATTTTCGAGCAGATCCTTTAAGCGGTCATAGAAGGCAGGCGAAACCCTGTTAAGTATAAGCCCCTTTACGTTATTGTCCTTCTTATAGTCAAGAATGCCCCTGACCATGGCTGACAGAGTCACGCTTATCCCGGATGCATCAAGCACAAGGATCACCGGCGTGCCCGTCTCTCTTGCCACCTCATAGGTTGAGCCGCTTACACTGTTTCCGCCGAGCCCGTCATAATAGCCCATGACACCCTCGATGACCGTGATATCACTATCCTTACAGCCTGACGAAAGAAGGTAGCGCATCATTTCCCCGTCCGTAAAATACGGGTCAAGATTTCCCGTCGGAACCGACAGGGCAGTCCTTAAAAACATGGTATCTATATAGTCGGGTCCGCACTTTCTTGCACTGACCTTAAGGCCGCGGTTTTTAAGCGCCATAATAAGACCGCAGGTTACGGTGGTCTTACCCGAACCTGAGGACAAGGCGGAGATGAGGATTCTGTTTATATTTCTTATTTTTTTCATATATCAACTATTATGTTCCAAGGCAAAAAACCCGCTTCACAGCACAAATCCGTCAACAGATGCATTTATAAGGATAACTGCGAGGGCGGAGGTTGTGATATCCTTCATATCTTCGGCCCTTCCGCTTATGATATTCTCACGGTCGTATCCCAAGTCCTGTCCTATATAAACTCTTGAACCCTGCATGTTAAGGTCGCACAGTTTCCTGCAGATTTGAGCCGCATCATCCTCCTTGCCAAGGAGGATTAAGAGCTTCTTATGGTTGGCAAGCTCAGCGGCAAGGTCAAGATTCCTTCCGTGGCAGCTTAGAAACCTTACATCCTGCCAGGGTATCATCAGCTTGTCGCACAGATATATCCCCGAAGAGATGCCCGGTATCGTGATTATCTCATACTCGTCAAGCTTATCGACGATACCCGCAGCACCGGAATAAAAGCCGATGTCGCCCGAATATAGGAGGGCCACGCTGTCGGGTTCATTATCCTTAATATACCTGCTTATCTCATCCTTATCGTAGCTTACAAATATCTTCTTATCCTTAATGTCGGCCTTATAAAGCGAACCGATGCCCTCGATCATCCGTCTGGCACCTATTATATGCTCACTCTCGGACAGGGCCTTTAGGGCCCTCATGGTAAGGCCTTCATCCCCGCATCCGGTTCCGATAAGATAGGCCTTCTTGCCTGATTTTCCCAAAAGGCCGAAGATATCAAGGACTTCCTTAAGCGTATACGTTTTATCACTCACCTCTGCAGGACGGCCGATCACAAGGGAAGTGATACCAAGGTCATAAGCAGCTTCTATCTTATCTTCATACCCTCCGGCCTGACCCGATTCCTTGGTCACAAGGAACTTCGCATCACACGATCTAAGCATTGCCGTGTTTAGATCCTTATCGAAGGGTCCCTGCATGCAGATGAGCCGGGATGACTTAAAGCCAAGCGATGTACATGCTTCAATGGCTTCAGGGGACGGCAGGACACGGACGTAACACCTGTCGGCGTAATCATTTATTTTTGTGTATTCTTTAAGGTCCTTGGAACCTGTCGTGATAAAGATATTACCCGGGGCCTTACTGCTTATTTCATTAATGTATGATACAGCGTCCCGAATACTGTCAAAGTATATGATCTTTTCTCTGTCATATATGTCTTCTTTATTGGACATATCCGATCTTGCGATCCTGTAGAGCTTAAGATCGCATTCACTGCAGGCTTCCTTTATATTTGCCGAAACCAGGCTTGCATACGGATGGGTCGCATCTATACAGGCATCAAATCCTTCGCTCCCGATAAAGCTTACCATCTCATCCTTATCCATCCTCTCATTATGAATGATAAGACGGTCATCCGCAGGGAGCAGGCCTGCGCCGTACCCGGTCGCAACACACATATGCATCATGGTGATCATGCCTGATCCGTTCCTGCTTCCGGCAAGGGCCTCCGCTATCTTACGTCCTTCACTTGTACCGCCAAATACCAATACCTTCACAGCTTATATCCTCTGGGCGTAACCATATGCCCGTCTATATTCTCAGTCATCGAGTTACCTATAAACACTGTCGTGAACATATCAGCCTTAGCCACGC
>JBGUQP010000270.1:0-5796 GCA_045131145.1 Lachnospiraceae bacterium
CAATATCTATCCATGGTTTACACAGGCAGAGACTGAAATACTCCACATCGTTCACCTGATAAATGTATGAATATACGGTTCCGAGAAAACCCTGAAGAGAAGTCTGAGCCATGAGGTTATCAGACATAAAGTTACCCGCCGCACGCAGACCGTTTGACATTCTGTCTGTTTTCCATGCCTTTCTGCGTATATATACCTCAGTATCATTACGTTTCCGACATCCGCAGGTTTCTCCGATAAAAAGCCTCGGCTTGTCGGTATATTCCGGCTCATTCAGGTTATCGAGTTTACTCTTCATATATTCCGCAGCATATATTCCGCACTCTTCATCCGGAAACATTGTACTTGTCAGTGTCTTAGGGCCTGTTCGACCTTCCACGGAAGAATCAAATCCCGCTACGGCAATATCTTCCGGAACCGACAGTCCTCTCTGTTCCAGGGCTTCACAAAAACCTATCGCCATCTCATCATTCGCACAAACGACTGCCTCAGGAAGTTTGTTTTTCCCGCTCGTAAATTCACGCAGGGCCTGTTCCCCGCAGGTATACCAGAAGTCTCCGTGGAATATCCTGTTCTCACCGACTTTAAGACCGAACTTCTTCATCGTATCACAATACGCCTGAAGCCTCTTGACCGCATGCGGATGCCACCTCTTACCCGAAATATATGCTATATCCTTATATCCGTGTTCTTCAATCATATGGGTAATAAGAGCAGCCATGCCATGATAATCATCCTGGAAAACAGACGGGAACGAATCACTCTCCCTGTCTATGACAAGAACAGGACCGTTATACAGTTCCACAAGTCTGCTCTCCAGATCACGGCACACACCCGATGTCTGGATACTGTCTTTTAAGACAACAACTCCGTCATAATCAACAGGATTAAAGAGGTTAAATATATTAGCCTCTCCTACTTCACGTATCTGTGTGTCCTGATACATTCGTATCATTGAAAAAACACAGACATCCATATTCTCGGTCTTAGCCTTCTTTATGAAGCCTGTAATAAATTCGCTTTGTCGTCTTCCTTCGACTTCTCCGGCAAGGAGCGCTATCCTGCGTTCTGTCACCATAAACATATCTCCAGTCTAATCCTTTAGAAGTTCGATGAGCGTCTCATAATCGAACTGAAGGGCGGCTTCCTTAATATCATCCCATTTATCCTTTTCACTTTCAGGCATGGAATAATCCTTCATCTCTTCAAATACGCCCTCTATCCTGTCATAATCCATTTCCGCGGCAGCTTCCCTTATCTCTTCATACGCTGCCTTAATGACCTCGGGATCCGCGATCTGTTTATCTTCGTCATTACTCTCAGGCTCAAAATGACCCTTTAACAGGTCTTTAAATTCCATATAATCAGCCATGAACTCAGCGTGATTCTCCGTGATGTACTTATTGTCCCCGTTCTTTCCGGCATCCTCAAGCTTCTGTGCCCGGTCAGCAAGATCATCGGCCCCCACAAGCCTTGCCGAGGATTTAAGTGCATGGACCTTAACTGTATAGTTATTCCAGTCCTCTTTATCGAAATATGTATTAAGTTCACTGCTTTTTGCTTCAATGGACTCATAGAATACCCTGAACATATCTGTAAGAGTATCTTCCGATCCCGAATTTCTGAGAGCATTTTCAGCGTTTATTCCGGGAATCGTCCCATACCATTTGTCAGATACATCTTCTCTCTTATCAACGGTATTTATCTCTGTGTCGTGTATTTCATTATCTTCGTCGTTATCATCCGGTTCATCGGGTCTTTGCAGCATGGAACTTATGTTAAGACCGGTTTCACCACCGGAAAAATATGTAAGTCCAAAGGAACCGGCCCCACAGCTTAAAACAAAAGGAGCAGAACCTTTGATGAAGAAAATGTTTTTAAAGTCATGTCTTCTCCTTATCCTTTTTTCAATCCTGTCCATGTCTTCTTCGGTTAATCCGGCATGGGTAACGACCAGTATATCAGAGTCGGGATCATCTCTTTTGGGAAGAGCATAATCAATATATCTGTCCTGGCACCTCTTCCTGTCATCTCCTATAGACAGTCGTCTTACCGTATACCTTCCTTCTTTCATTGTTATAAAAGGACGTATATAGAGCATTCTTATAAAACTGTATAAACTCCTGTAAAAGGCGCTGTTACCCATTCTGAAGTATACTGCATTTGAAACGAGTGAACACTTTATCCTGTCCCTTATATTGCTGAGTTCTTCTATTATCTTATCGGGTGTTTTACCCTGCAGGCTCATCCTGTTTGCAACAAGTACCAAAAGACCTACCGAGCTTGACATGAGTCCGGAGTCAAATACGGTAACATTCCCGTAAGTTCCGGCTGCCTTTATTGCATTTTCATATTCATTGTTGAGTTTGGATGAAACAGCAATATAGATTATATTATGGGCCTTCTTAAGCTCTTTTCCGAAGAAGCTCTCAAGTTCCTCAGCCGAGGGGGATTCAACCGAAAATGATACACCTCTGTGAAGATACCTGAGCAGTTCATCCGGTCCCGACTCCATCATATCATTGTACACCCTTCCATCCAGGTTTACCCTGTAGGAAATAATGTCAATCTGGTGATCCCTTATGACCGACAAAGGAATATCACAGGATGAGCTGGTCGTAACCAGTACGGGAATCTTACGGTTATAGCTTCCTATAGTATTCATGTGTGCAAAACCGGTGCTCATGCTGTTGTTCTTGACGATCTTGGTCTCCGGTATATGACGGAAGAGGGCCTCCTCAAGCTGATGTCCGGAAATGGGCTTTACAAGGTAACCGTCAAAGCCGGAATTAACATACAGCTCCCTGTTCTCACTTCCTGCATTGGCCGTAAGAACAATGATCGGAACATGGTTATTTAAGCCTCCCGACTGCTTACGGATAAGCTGCATACACTCTATACCGTCCATACCCGGCATAAGATGATCCATGAGTATAAGATCATAACGGACGCTAAGTGTACGCACAAGAGCTTCTTCACCACCCGTTACAGTATCAACATCGATACCTGTTCCCGAAAGGAGCTTCTTCTCCACTTCAAGATTCATCTCATTATCATCCACGATGAGGATACTTACATCCTTCGTGGTGAATCCAACCTCATAAGAATTGTTATCCGAAGTATTAATACCTTCGATACTCAATTCCCCTATCGGATCGTCTCCGGTGATCTTCTGCCACAGAGTAACCACAAAGGTCGAGCCCTGAGTATAAACGCTGTTTACGGTGACTCTGCCATCCATAAGCTCTACCAGCTGCTTTACAATAGACAGTCCCAGTCCAGTACCTTCAATCCCGGTTGTATTCTCCTCGTCAAACCTCTCGAAAGCATCAAACAGATATGGGATCACATCCTGCTTTATTCCCAGTCCCGTATCAATTACCGAGTACATGAGGAGGATCATGTCGTCCTTTATTTCCTCCTTCTCGATATGCAGGGTCACCGAGCCTTCCGCAGTGTACTTTATCGCATTATTTAGCAGGTTGATCAGTATCTGCTTGATACGGACCTCATCTCCGAAGAGCTCCGCAGGTATTGTCGGATCGATCTCAACCCTGAACTCCAGACCCTTCTGTTCTGCACGCAGCCAGATCATATTTACTATTTCGGATATCATCTGGGACAAGCTGTAGTTACCCGGAACGATGTCCATTTTGCCTGCTTCGATCTTGGAAAAGTCGAGTATATCATTAACAAGTGCCAGCAGCATCCTGCCGGCTCCCTGAATATTGCCGGCATCCTTTATTATCTCATCTGATGCATCCTTCTGCCTTAAAATGATCTCGTTAAGGCCAAGGATGGAATTGATGGGCGTTCTTATCTCATGGCTCATAGATGAGAAAAATCTGGTCTGTGACTTGCTCATCTCCTCAACCTTGCGGGTCTCCTCCCTGGCCTTTTTGTTTTCAAGGTTAAAAAGACTGTTCTGATACCAGGTCATTATGAAGCAGACAAAACCTATCTCTATAACACCTAAAGATGTATCCAGATAAAAGATCCATCTCTTCTGTTCATGCACAAGTTCCGGATGGTAATACTGCAGGATAAACAGTACGATCACAAGTATTGTAAGGATTACAAGGTTTACCACACGCCACAAGCCGGTAAGGACAAGTCCTATATAAATATAATAGAAAATGAACCACAGGATGGCCGGACCTTCTGCCCCACCCACAGAAAAGAAGATTATCGGGACCACGATCATCAAAATGATCGAAACCATCTTGCTTATGGCATCGATCTTGTTATACTTTATACCGATCGCGGTGACTGTAGGAGCAAGGATCATAAGAAATATTATGGTTATTATCTCTGAAACAGCGTTATTATAAAGTACATCCCCGACAAGGGCAATAAACAGCATGCCCATTGCGACCATAACAAGAACTATAAAGACCCGCTCATTTATCTTTCGTGAGGAATCAAGGATAAGGGATCTGATTTTCTTAATCAATCTCACTGATGCCCCCCCTTTCCGCCACGTCCGATATCAGGAAGGATCCTGTTCATGACCCTCTCAAAATCAGCTATATTTATAGGTTTGCTAATAAAACCGTCAAAGCCCTCACGCAGGAACATTTCTCTTGCACCGGAGACTGCATTGGCTGTCAGAGCTACAATCTTCAGTACCTTACCCTTCTGTGCGGCAATGTCCCTTAACCGTTTCATGGCTTCCACACCATCCATTTCAGGCATCATATGATCCATAAAGACAAGATCATAATCACTGCTTAAATACTTAGCCAAAGCTTCCTTACCGCTGTCTGCAGTGTCTATTATCATATTGTATTCCCTGAAAAGACCGGTTGCCACGACAAGGTTCATTGGTTCATCATCAACAACAAGCGCCCTTACTCCGTCAAGTAAGGGTTTTCTCTCTTCTTCGTTATCTGCCTTTATATTAAGCTGGGTCTCACCGTTTAAAACCTTAACTACGGGATAACCGTAAAGGGGCTTTCTCATAACGATAACCCTGCTGTTTTTCTTCGTCATGAAGCCTTCCCGGGCGCAGACTGCCACCCTGATCTCACCCTCTGCCATTTCATCAAAGTACTCATGTGCATTTTCATACTCGTATTCACCCATGAATACATGTGTGATATCCCCTTTATCAATAAGCTTCTTCAATTCCTCGATATCGGATGCCGAATACAGGTTAACCTTAAGTCCGGATGCTATATTTGAAGCCATATCTCTGTAGAAATCCCGAAGCCTTTCTACCGCGTATCTATCCGGAATCACATAGAATATGACATTTATTGTCCCATCTTCGCTGATGTTTAAGCAGGGAGACGGATCTATAACAGCCTGAGCGATGCTTACACTGACATCAGTCCCCTTTCCTCTCTCGCTGTCTATATTGACAAAACCGTTCATTCTGCGGACAAAACCATATACAATTGAAAAACCAAGACCGATACCACCCGTACTCCTGTTTCGCCTCCTGTCTATCTGGTAGAGTCCGCTTGATATTTTATCAAGATTTTTACGGCTTATTCCGATACCGGTATCCTTTACCTCTATCAGAAGGTTAATGCCGTAACTTCTTTTTATACAGCTCACCTTAAGATAAATGCCGCCCTTTCTTGTAAACTTCACGGCATTGTTTAAAAGGTGCCATATGACTTTCCTTATTTTACCGGCGTCACCCATAAGCATAGTCGGAACACCCGGATCAAGATCGACTATAAGATCCAGGTTTCCTATCTCATCCCATGACATATAGTTAGAAATGATATCATTGAGCACCGATGTTATCATGTACTTGTCTTCCTCAAGTACAAGGTCATCCCGCTG
>JBGUQP010000271.1:0-2097 GCA_045131145.1 Lachnospiraceae bacterium
TGCCTGATTTATGTTATATCCGGAAAACTACAGACAGCTAAGGAACTAACATCCAATGCAAAGCTCTTATTGTTTGAGACACTTGAGGTTCCGACAAAGAGCAAGAATCCATTTGGCAAAGTAGATGATCTTATCAGGTATTACCTTCACAACAACAGAAGGAAGCTTACCAAGGAACAACAGATCAAGGCGATAGTATCATCGATATCATTATTTGCAGAGCAGAATGATATCAAGAGTGTTTGTATATCTTCATCACTTTACGGGAAGGAAGATGATGCGATCATGAAAGAGATCGTTGATGCTGTTTCGGCTGAGGGGATAAAAGTAAGCTTTGTTGACGATATCGCATACGATAAAGATGCTCTCCGTGCATCTGCAGATTCGGATGGAATGATACTGATAGAGCATATCGGGCAGTCTTTCCTTGCAGAGATAGAAAAAGAGCTTGTCGCAGCCAAAGAATACAATGTGCGTGTACTTGGCGCTGTAGTTCTTGAGTAAATAATTAATACGACGACATGGGTATGCTCAATGTAATATACCAGTTCAATGAGAAATATGTGCCCTATGCGGGAGTGTCAATGACATCGCTGCTCCTTAATAACCAGGAGAGTGATGTGAACATATATGCTCTTACAGATGGAATCTCGGGTGAGTCAAGTAGGAAGCTGTCTTCGGCTGTGACAGGACTTGGCGGGAATTTATTTTTCCCCGATACGGCACCGCTCATCAAGAAGTTCAAGGAGCTTGGGCTGATGCCCTATAGGGGCGCGTACTCAGTGTATCTTCGCATCTTTTTTGATGAGATGATCCCGGAAGATGCAGAGCGTGTCATATATCTTGATTCCGATACGATAGTTGACGGAAGCCTTGAAGAACTTGCCGGTTATGATCTTGAAGGCAGGGCTGTTGGTATGGTGCTTGAGTCCATAACCGATGCATATAAGACTATGGTCGGTATGGATCCTTCTGACGAATACTATAATTCCGGTGTGATGCTCTTTGACAGGAAGAAATGGAACGAGGGGAAATACTGTGACAGGATAGTCGGCCATATCCGCAGTGTCAGGAACTCATACATCGGAGACCAGGATTATATCAACAGGGTGTGTAAAGGTCAGATCTACAGACTCCCCGTTTCATATAATTTCCAGCCTCTTCACGGAAGATATTCGGTTAAGCAGTATTTCACATGTTATGGACAGCAACCTTACTACAGCATGGATGAGGTAAGTGCCGGCATGGCAGCTCCTGTCATATACCATACATACAGGTGGCTCGGTGATTTTCCGTGGAATAAAGGTAACCTTCATCCGTTCAATGATCTGTTTGATAAGTATCTTGTAAGGTCTGCATGGAGCGGGTATGTCAAGGAGAAGGCTGAAAAGAGCCTTGCAATACGGCTGGAGAAGCTACTGTATAGGATATTGCCAAAACCTGTCTTTATCAGGATATTCCGTATTGCCCATGAGGCGATGCTGAAGAAGGCAGATGATGACGCAAGAAAGCAACGGACGAACAGGAGCGCCTGATATATATGGGTATGATGAAGGTCGGTATCGTAACCTTTCATTTTGTTAATAATTTTGGTGGGGCGTTGCAGGCCTATGCGCTTAAGACCGCCTGCGAGATGTGCGGCGCCGAGGCGCATCTCGTTGACTACAGACAGTGGTTTATAAGGTTTACCGATCTCGTTAGGATGTTCCCGGTTGTGAAGAATCCCCGCGTCATAGTATCGGGGCTTAAGACCATGGGGCTTCGTGTTGGAAGGAAGCGTAAGTTTATCGCATTTCGTAACGAATATCTCGATCTTAGCCGCAGATACATATGCAGCCGTGCGATAGAGCTTGATCCCCCGGGGTATGACAAGTATATATGCGGGAGCGATCAGATATGGAACTCGTTCATCACATGCGGCCTGTCACGGGCGTATTTCTTAACGTTTGAAGATGATCCCGCTAATAAGATAGCATATGCGCCAAGCTTCGGGTCTTCCGATGTCCCGGGCAAGATGTCAAAGCGTATGGCAAGGCTTGTCAAGATGCTTGGAGCCGTTTCGGTAAGGGAGACGGAAGGCGTTGATATAGTTGAGAA
>JBGUQP010000272.1:0-2718 GCA_045131145.1 Lachnospiraceae bacterium
TAATGATTTGCATACACAAAACAGGGTATAGTGTACCCTTTATCATTAAAGACGCTTTCATAATCCGTAATGGATCATTCTTGTCTAAAAAAAATAAATATTTTTTTATAATATTTTTATAATTTGCTCCATATAAATCACATTATAGCTTATCTGTGATGAAAAATCACTCTTTTTTATAAATTTATTAATAATTTTTATAAAAAAAGCGATATGGTTCAAAAACCATACCGCTTTTGTATTTCTTCTATATTATAGAGTAAATAATTAAGCGTTAACGATCTGGCCGAAGTCAGGCTTTAATGAAGCGCCGCCTATAAGGCCGCCGTCAATATCGGGCTTACCAAGGAGCTCGGCTGCGTTGGCAGCATTCATGGAACCGCCGTACTGGATACGTACTGCCTCTGCCGTTGCGGCATCATAAAGTTCGGCAATATAATCACGGATGAGCTTACATACTTCTTCTGCCTGATCAGCCGTAGCGGTCTTGCCTGTTCCTATAGCCCAGATAGGCTCATAAGCTATAACAAGGTTCTTAACCTGATCGGAACTAAGGCCTGTAAGATCCCACTTTATCTGTCTCTTGATCCAGTCAGCATATACGCCAGCCTCGCGCAGCTCCAGTGATTCGCCGCAGCAAAGGATGGGTGACAGACCTGCCTCGAATGCCTTCTTTACCTTCTTATTAATAAGGATATCATTCTCACCGAAAATGTCCCTTCTCTCGGAGTGACCGATGATGATGTACTTAACGCCTGCATCCTTAAGCATAGGGGCAGAGATCTCGCCCGTGTATGCTCCCTTGTCTTCTATGTAGAAGTTCTGGGCACCAAGCTGTACATTTGAACCCTTAATGGCTTCTGCTACGGGGCAGATATCGATAGCGGGTACGCAGTATACAACGTCCACGTCATCATTCTTTACAAGGTTCTTAAGGGTTTCTACAAGTTCTACGGCTTCGGAAGGAGTCTTGTTCATCTTCCAGTTGCCGGCGATGATTCTTCTTCTTGACATAATGTATGTCCTCCTGTCTGTATATATCTTCGTTAATCTCTCTTATTTATCATCTGCAGCATATACGCCGGGAAGCTCCTTGCCTTCGAGGAACTCAAGTGAAGCGCCGCCGCCTGTTGAGATGTGGCTCATCTTGTCAGCGAAACCTAACTGGTTGCAGGCTGCTGCGGAATCACCGCCGCCGATGATAGTTGTTGCATCTGTCTCGGCAAGAGCCTTGGCTACTGCTATAGTACCCTTGGCAAGGGTGGGATTCTCGAATACGCCCATGGGTCCGTTCCATACAACGGTCTTGGCCGACTTAACAGCATTTGCAAAAAGTTCCTGGGTCTTGGGTCCTATATCAAGACCTTCCTTGTCTGCGGGAATGGCATTGGAATCAACATATGTCACATCAATGGGTCCGTCAATGGGATCCGGGAATCCGTCAGCGATACCTGTATCAATAGGAAGTAACAGCTTCTTGCCAAGCTTCTCGGCCTTAGCCATCATCTCCTTACAGTAATCTATCTTCTCGTTATCCACAAGTGACTTACCTATTTCATAACCCTGAGCCTTGAGGAAGGTAAAAGCCATACCACCGCCGATGATAAGGGTATCAGCCTTCTCAAGAAGGTTATCTATAACGTTGAGCTTGTCGGCAACCTTGGCACCGCCGAGGATAGCAACGAAAGGACGAACGGGATTCTCAACAGCATTGCCCAGGAAGTCAATCTCCTTCTGCATAAGGTAACCAACGGCATTGGTTCCGCCCTTCTCGGTGATATACTTGGTAACTACGGCAACAGATGCATGAGCCCTGTGAGCCGAACCGAAAGCATCACATACATAGTCATCTGCCAGATCGGCAAGTTCCTTGGCGAAGCCTTCGCCTGCCTTCTGAGGCTTGGTCTCTTCCTCACCCCTGAAACGTGTATTCTGAAGAAGAACAACATCTCCGTCCTTCATATCCGCAACAGCCTTGGTTGCATCAGCACCGGTAACGTTGTAATCAGCTACGAAAACAACCTCCTTACCGAGCTTCTCCGATAACCTCTTGGCTACGGGTGCAAGGCTCTCCTTCTCATTGGGGCCTTCCTTAACCTTTCCAAGATGTGAGCAAAGTATAACCTTGGCTCCGTCGCCTATAAGCTTATTGATGGTAGGAAGTGCGGCAACGATACGTGTCTCATCTGTGATCTCACCGTTCTTTAAGGGAACGTTAAAGTCGCATCTTACAAGCACTCTTCTGCCCTTTGCGTTGAAATCATCAACGCTTTTCTTGTTTAATGACATATCCATGTCCTCCTCGTATTATTATTACCCGTTTCACCGTACGGGCTTACGGATTCTGTAGCCTGCGCATAGCCACAGAAAGGCGCCGGCCATAGCCGACGCCTAGTATTATAGCATATAAATAAAGTAAAATACAGTCTGAATTTGTCCAAGCCTCGAAGTTTAAAAGTTAATTAATCACTCCGGGAACTCAAAGTCTCCCTTTACCAGAAGTGACATATCCGCATCAGGTTCAGCCACAAGACGGCGGGACTGGTTCAATATCGCTTCCTCGATCTTGTTGCGGACAAGGCGGCCATTGCCGGCCTCACGGGCATTGTTAAGCTGTGTGGCATTGAAGAAATCCAGAAGGGGCTTCTCCGCTTCCTTATCTATCTTATAGCCCTTTGATCCGGCTGTTATATGAGCGATCGCAAGAAGCTCTTCACC
>JBGUQP010000273.1:0-4159 GCA_045131145.1 Lachnospiraceae bacterium
TGGCGTTCCCAAGGAGTACCTGCATATTGAGATAACTGAGAGTATGATATCTTCCGACGAAGACCTGATGCGGAAGGTGATAGATGATTTCAGGGCTGCGGGCTACGAGATATGGATGGATGATTTTGGCTCGGGCTATTCGTCCCTTACCATGCTCAAGGATTATGATTTTAACACCTTAAAGCTTGACATGCGTTTCCTTACGCCGCTTACGGATAAGTCAAAGAGCATAATAAAATCGGTAGTCACCATGGCCAAGGATATAGGTATGAAGACCCTGGCAGAAGGCGTTGAGACCAGGGAACAGCTTGAATTCCTGAGGGAGACAGGCTGCGGATTGATACAGGGCTACTATTACGGTCGTCCGGAGCCGGTTGAGGATGTTTTCGGGCACCTTGAGGAGAAGAACATTGACGTTGAACCGGCGGAATGGAGGGACTTCTACCAGGCGGCAAGCTTCAACGCAAGGGCTACGGATGTGCCTCTTGAGCTGATAGAAGACGACGGGACGGACTTTAAAACCCTCTTTATGAACAAGTCATACAAGGATCAGATATTTAACGAGGAGTATAGCCTTGATACTATTGACCGGCTGATATACCATACATCCTCGCCCCTTATTAAGAAGTACCGTGAATTTGCAAATATAGCCGAGATGTCAAAGAAGGAGGAGACCTTCTACTACACGGTGGGGGGCAGCTTTATAAGCATTACCGTAAAGGAGATCGCGGAACATAACGGCCACCATATACTTACGGGCATGCTGCTGAACCTGTCTAAGGACGCCAAGTCGGAAGCGCGGGAGAAGCTTGATTCTGTCCTTAAGCAGGTAAACCTGCTGTTCACAAGCGTGCAGACGGTTAACTTAAGTGAGAACACGATATTCCCCCTGCTGGGAGGCTTTAAATATCTGGACCGTGATGCTGTTGACGGGAATGACCTTCAGAAGAGCATCAGATACTTTGCAAACAAGATGGTCCACCCGTCCGAGGCGGGACGGTGTCTTAAGTTCCTTGAATCGGCAACACTTGAAGAAAGGGTTGAGGGTACGGGCCGCGGTTACATAGGCGATGTCTTCAGGATCATGAGTCCGGAAGGGTACAAGAGGTGTGAAGCCTTTATCCTGATGATACCGGGAACCCGGGGAAATGAGTATTTATTCTGTGTTAAGGAGTGTGTGGCGTGATATGGAGAATACACTGAATCTTCTTAAGGATCAATTGGTTATCGAACCCGGCGATATTGCTCAGATGATCGGATGGTTCGTAAATTCGCTGGGTTATTTCATGATCTTTATAAAATGCGGGGTATTTCCCCTCTGGGGCTTTATCCCCTTTGTGCGCGAATACCAGATAAGCCGGTGCGCAGACAGGGAGAAGGAAGGACGGACCTTTGCGGTCCTGTCCGTAGTCAGCGGGGTCATTGCGCTCATCCGCATGCAGTTTCCCGAAGAATCAACCGGCCGCATGGTGGTTGCGGTACTGATCCTTGCGGCATATCTTGCGATCATGCTTTACCAGATACGTATATACAGCGGTTTGTGTCAGGTCTTTGGCAGGAAGAAAAAATGGCTGTGGGCCTGGTTTTTGATCGAACCCATAACATCACTGATATGGGGCTTCAATAAGGATTTCGTACCCGGGAAGAAGGTAGAGAAGAGGGATAAGAATGCCGGAGCCAGGTTATCAGGCTGTGACGCGGATAAGATCGCTACGGGACTTACGATAAATATACAGAGAAGGAGCATAATAGATTTCTTTAAGAGGAAGGACCTTCTTAAGGATATCCACCTGGGTATCCCGGAGGGACATATGGTGCTGCTGCTGGGCGGTTCGGGAGCAGGCAAGACCACGTTCGTAAATGCAATAACGGGATATGAGCAGGCAAAAGCATCCATACTCCTTAAGGACCATGACCTGTATAAGGAATATGGGAGCATGAAGTATGACGTGGGCTTTGTACCCCAGCAGGATCTTATGAGGAGCTACGATACAGTTATAAGAACCCTGTCGGATGCCGCGGCACTGAGGCTGCCCAAGACCATGCATGCCCTTGACAGAAAGAAGAGGGTCCACGAAGTTCTTGAGGAATTCGGCCTTGCGGCCATAAGCGGGAGCATGGTCGAGAAGCTCTCGGGCGGCCAGCGCAAGCGGCTGTCGATAGCCATGGAATATATATCCGATCCATCCCTCTTTGTACTGGACGAACCTGACTCGGGTCTTGACGGAGTTGTGGCGCGAGGTCTCTTTGAGAAGCTTAGATCCATTGCGGATTCGGGTAAGATAGTTGTTGTGATCACACATACGCCCGACCGGGTTATCGACCTGTTTGATGATGTCATAGTTCTGGCCAAGGATTCTGCAAGGACCGGCAGGCTTGCCTATTACGGACCCGTTAAGGATGCCTATGACTTTTTCGGCAAGCAGTCCATGGAAGAGATCCTGCTTTCGGTCAATCAGAAGGATGAAGGCGGCGAGGGCCGTGCTGATGAGTTTGTCGTAAAATACAGTGAGATAACGGCAGAATCCGAGAAAAAGGCGGGGTGAGAAGATGGAGATAAATGAGATAAATGAGATAAAGCACAGGGGACGGTCTTCACAGGTGCTTATATGCCTGGGCAAGCTCTTTCGTATGTTCATCTTCCAGAACGACTGGAAAGTACTGCCCATGTCGGCGATAATAGCCGGACTCGTGTCCTTCGTGGTGGGGGCCAACCTCTTTAAGACGCAGGAAGGGACGCTGATGGGTACTTTTGCCCTTGCCTGCATATGTATATGGAACGGATTTTTCAATTCGATACAGGTGATATGCCGTGAGAGGCCTATAGTAAAAAGGGAGCACAGGGCGGGCATGCACATATCCGCGTATATCACTGCCCATATGATCTATCAGGCCTTTCTGTGCCTGTGCCAGACGGTCATAACCATCGTGGTATGTACCATGACCAGGGTTACCTTTCCTTCGGAGAGCCTTATAACCCCCTGGCCGATGATAGACATAGGGATAACCCTCTTCCTTACGACCTACTGTGCCGATATTATGGCACTTATGGTTTCGGCCATCGTACATAACACCACAACCGCAATGACGATAATGCCCTTTATGCTCATCTTCCAGCTGGTATTTTCGGGAGGTTTTTTCCAGCTCAGCGGATTTTCGGTTAAGATCACGAACTTTACTATAGCAAAATGGGGCCTGACAGCCCTGTGTTCACAGGGCAATTATAACGCAAAGCCAATGGTGACCCTTTGGAATGCGGTCGCCAAGTTCCAGAACCTTGAGGTGATGGGTAAAAAGCCAATCCCGGATTTCATGCGGTTCGCGGATGAGAACGGACTGAAGGATGAGATCCTTGCATGGAGCGGTAAGCATAATCAGAATCCCGTATATGCTTTCGATGCCGTGAACGTGCTTAAGTGCTGGGGATATCTGCTTCTCTTCATATTTGTATATGCCCTTGTTGCAGTCATTTTTCTGGAATTTATAGATAAGGATAAGCGTTAAATTCTTCTTTAAAAAAAATCATATATTTAGTGTATGGTATTTATTGCAATTAAAAAGAATTCTGTTATAATACATATGAGTGGGGCCTAACAGATTGCAGATTGGGACAATCTGTGCCGGTTGTTAGCAACACCACAAAACAAGTGTAAATAATAGAAGGAGAATGATTATGAAGAAGAAACTATTGTGTCTGTTAACATCTTTGTTGCTGATCGGATGTTCTTTTCCCGCATCGGTTTATGCCGATATTGTAATCCCCTGCGGTTCGGGAATCGTAATACCTGAAGGCAACGGAATCGTAGTGCCTCAGGATGGCGGTATCGTAGTACCTACCGGCAACGGGATCGTAGTTCCTGCAGACGGCGGAATCGTAGCACCTGCCGGCAACGGGATCGTAGTACCTGCAGACGGCGGGATTGTAGTACCTACAGGTAACGGAATCGTAGTACCTGCAGATGGCGGAATCGTAGTACCTAAGGGAAATGGTATCGTAGTACCTGCAGATGGCGGAATCGTAGTACCTAAGGGCAACGGAATTGTAGTACCTGCAGATGGCGGAATCGTAGTACCTAAGGGCAACGGTATCGTGGTACCCAAGGATGGCGGAATCGTAGTACCTAAGGGCAACGGTATAGTGATACCCAAGAATGGCGGA
>JBGUQP010000274.1:0-6571 GCA_045131145.1 Lachnospiraceae bacterium
TGTCTGAGATCATCTTCCCGTAAGGATGATCCTGTCAAATAACCTGATCTGCGCCTTCCCGATCTTAAATGCGGCCTCCTTACTTCCGCCGTAAGAACCGGCGCCTCTTACAATAACCGTGCCCACACCCTTTATTTCATCGATCTTACTTACTTCCACAGTATAATTGATCTCTCCCGTAACAGGATCAACGGGGCTTATAAGCTCCCTGCCCATCATGACAGTCACATCATCGGGGCTAACTTTTATCTGTCCTCCCGCATAAGGCTTATCGGCAACTTTTATCTTAGCAGACGA
Source organism: Lachnospiraceae bacterium (assembly GCA_045131145.1). Taxonomy (GTDB): domain Bacteria; phylum Bacillota; class Clostridia; order Lachnospirales; family Lachnospiraceae; genus UBA2868. The sequence continues at coordinate 298 of JBGUQP010000274.1, forward strand.
TATAAGCGCCCTCACTATCCTGTATGTACCCGAAATCTCCCCTGAATAATTAAGGCCTTTTGCCCTGAGGGTGACTTTGATCTTGGTACCTGCCGGAACGGTATCGGATTTATCCGCCTCTTCTCCGGCCCTTCTTAAGACGTTTGTTCCGTTTGACTTAACGGTTGTGTCTTCCGTATAGGTATATTTAAGCGCCTTCTCGTAGTCCGCACCGGCTTTAAGCTTCTTGCCGTCGCCGTCAACGATCACTGCCGTCGTTATGAAATTTCCTGCCTTATCAGCGTAAACCTTATCCTGCGCCTGGAGCTTAAGCGAAGCAATATCCCTTGCCCGTATCGAGAACGAAACAGTCCTTTTACCCTTGAAGTTATTCTTGCCGGATACGACAAGGGTCGGTGTCTTCTTACCGGTGATACCCTTGTTGTTTTTAAATGAGAGCTTATAATCGGTCCCTTCCTGCAGGGTCGAAACCGTTCCGTCATCATTTAAAAATGTCACCGTTACCTCAGGCCTTGCTCCCATGGAAGAATAACCGGCCTCTTTGTCACAGCTTACGTTGAAGCGGCCTTCGATATCGGCGTTAGGATTGCAGTTGAAGGGAGTTATCTTAAATGTCTTCTTTATTGTTCCCGTGTATCCCCTCTTGCCCGTAATGACCACGGTAGCCGTGCCGGCATTTACATTATTGAGATATTGAACGTCGTAATCATGATTTACAGCAAGCCTTCTGCTCTTTTTGTTCCTACCCGGTTTACTGTCGGTGTATGTCAGCACAAGCCCGCTTGACTTTATCTTAACTTCACTGCCCGTGTATTCGAGTGATTTGGGAATACCCAGGACATTCACCTTGCTCATCTCTATCCCTTCGATCTTAAAGGGTACACGCACGCTTCCGCAGTAACCGCTCTCTTCGTTACCGGAAACAATAACATATCCCGTTCCCACCTCAGTGTTGGATTCATAGGATAAGGTGTATTCCACATTGTTCTCAAGTTCCTTCTTACCGTCCGCAACCACCGGCAGGGGCTGTATTTCACCACCCGTATAGCTTAAGGGCTTTATCTTGCCTATCTTTAAACCGCTCACCGATTTAGCGCCCGAGCTGACCGTAAGCCTTAACATCCTTCTGCCCGTAAAATCATTCATTCCGGTAAGGATCACTGCATATACACCGTCATCCTTAACCTCATCACCAAGGCTCCTTCCAAGGCCGTTTGCGGTCTGATCGGCGGGATAAACATCCACCATGAAGTCCTTATTCTTTTTAAGGGCCTTACCGTTATAGGTAAGAACAGGTGAAACTGTCTGGGATCTGCCTGTTCCCTTTAAGCTTATGGCGCTATCCGAATAAAAGCCCTCGGTGTTTATATCAAGAGGCATTATCTTAAAGAAAAACTCCGCCTCATCCGTATATTTCCCGGCTCCCTTTATGATAAGCGCGGGTGCCTTCCCGGGATCGAACCCTGCATCACCCTCTGCCTTTGTATAAGCATTTACATTGTTTTTGTATGATCTCTTATAGTCCTGTCCCTCTGTAAGCAGTATATCGTTCATATACACTTCCGCCACGGGTTCCAATGCCCTGCCCGTGTAGGTGCAGTCAAGCTTTCCGGAGATCCATATGCCTTCCTCATATGAAGACAGTTCCCACTTGGCATACAGGTCGACATCGCGGGTGATTGGTGTGTCAAAATCAAACGCCTCCCCGCTTCCTTCCTCGTACCAGCCTGCAAGAATAAAATGCTCCTTTACAGGGTCTTCAGGCTTGAGAGCTTTTTCTCGGCTCTTAACATTCTGAACTTCTACTTTCGTACCGCCCTTTGGATTAAATGTTACCATATAGCCTGTCGCAGGGATCGTCACATGGACCTTCAGCAGAAGCTCATTGCACCTTGTACAGTAAGCTACCTGGTCATATCCTCCGTCCGTGTCGGGTGTCGCATCGACATAGTTTTCGATCCCGGTTTCAGAACTTTTATGACCCAGCATTTTTATAGTGAATTCGTCTGTCGATCCTGCTTCTTCTTCAGCCTTTTCATCCCTGTAGACCTTATTGCATTCTTCGCAGATCCAGTACTCCTTATTGCCATCCTCCGTACAGGTGGGCTCATGTGCCCTTACATGATCAAGATCATGGGTGTGGCCCTTCCACTGAGCCTTCAACACAATGTCTTCTCCTATGACCAGGGTTTCTCCCACAGCGCCCTTGTCCCAGCCCGCGAAGGTTTCTCCTTCATTTTGGGGCATTCCCTGCGGGAAATCCGGAAGCTCATATAAGGACCCCTTTTTGACTTTGATCGTTGTTGCTGTTCCCGTTCCGTTGTTGGAATCAAGCGTTATGGCGGCTTCCTCTTCTACAATGATATGCAAGATGGAAGGGGGCAGCGTTATGTTCCCGTTATGGAGTACGTTGTATTCGTAATCTCCTCCTACAGCATCTGCGTCGGCCTGTACCATGATCCTTTTGTCTGAATCCTTCTCAAGTAACAGATCCGATTCACCCGAATTCTTTATGAAGGATAACTTTTCCACTCTCGAGTTAGCCGGGACGGTAGTAAAGTCAACATATACCGTTTCACCCGGCCGCATGATGACCGTGTCAAATTTAAGGGTTCTTAAATTATATACACCCTTCTCATCAGCTATCTCAAAATCACAGTGATCAGTAAGTTCGTTACCTTTATCGTTTTTCATCTTACAGGTAACCCGTTCCAAAGATGTATCATACACTGCCTTGACATACACGCTTTTGTTCGAAACTTCCTTACCCTTTTCGATCGGTATGGTGCATGCTTCATCGGCGTAGAGTTCCACCGCCCTTCCCAGGGTTGACCATTTCACCATATATGCATCATTTACTTCCCAGCCGGAGGTACTCGCAGGAAGAGGTTTTACCGAAAGCCTGCAGACATCGCCTGCCTTGATGCTCTTTTCATGAGTGTCAAGATCAATATCCTTTATCGTCTGGGTATATCCGTTATATATCTTGGAATAAACGACCTCTTTTCCTGCATAGAGGGTATCCGTTTCCCTCATTCTGGTATATACATATACCATCTTGTCCGGTAGGGCATCAAGTAACAAGATCCCGTTTCCGGTATTATGCTTCGCCTTGCTCCAGTCAGGACTGCCGGGTTCATACATAAGAACATATTCCTGATCATGTTTTTCATTAGTAACATAAATTTTGGAATATGACTTTATTGATTCAATTTTCGGAGTCACGGGCGGTTTATCAAACTCCGATTTTTTCACACTTACGGGTAGTGAATACGCGGCTCCCTGAAAACTTTCAATAGTGAACATAAGACGGACACAATGACCGCAGTCCTCCGGTTTAAGCTGATAAGTTCTGCTTGTCGCACCCTCGATATTATAATAGCCACCAATGACTGAATAGCTTCTCTGCCAATTATAGTGGATACCGGTTGATTGCATGAAATCTTTAAGGTCTCCGGTCAGCGATCCTGTGATCACCTGTCCCACCTTGTCAACACCGTCGGTCACCACATCGCCTTTTGGGAAGGGACGGTACTCTATCTGACGATAAGGTGAATAAATGCATCCTCCGAATCCGGGAGCTTCAATCCTCACACGTATGTATTTCCCATGGTCTCCAAACTTCACATTATAAGAAGACTGGGTTGCACCTTCTATATCGGTAAAACTTTCATCCGTTCGATCGGTACCTATCTCCCACTGGTAAGTTGATGTCGGAGGTATCCATGATGTCTCAAGCATCAGACAGCTGCCCACATAGCAGTGGTCGTTTATAATATTAGCGGTTCCGGTGATGGGATTATGGTGTATCTTAACATGCGTAACATTGATGTTGCCATTATATTCGATGTAGTGACCCTTACCGGCTACTCCTGCTCCTGCCGGTACGGTTATTCCCATCGGGCGCGATATAGTGATCTTTCCGCCCGCACACATTACCCTTTTTGGATTGGTCACAACTACAGACGTTACGCCGGAGCCCACCTTAATATCCCTGTCTGCATCCAGGCCGTTATCTCTTGTCGAATTGATATCAATGGTACCTGTATTTAAAAGGATGTCCTTTCCCACCTGGATTCCATTGCCTCTTGAATTGATCGTTACATCGGCATCAATGCTCACGGATCCGTAAAATGTATGTATACCGTTGTTGGCATTGAATTTACCCTTTATGGATATATCCTTATTGGAGCTTATCGCATTCTCACCCGGAGCATATGATCCGAATGCGCTTATATTTCCGATAAGGTCAACATTACCGCCTGCCCAGAGGTTGTCACGATGTGTTCCGTATAAGCCAATATTTGCGGCACTGATCCTGGCATCCCCTCCGCAGGATAAGGCTCTCTCACTGCTTGTAAGGCTGACATTGACAGCTGCCATATCAACCTTTCCGCGAGCCATTACGGCATTTTCTTTGGCTTTAATCGTTACCTCTGTTGACCTGAATATAACGCTTCCATTATTGGAATCCACACCATTATACTTTTCTGCTTCCAGTTCGACTTTTCCGCTTTTAAAGGTTATATCCTTCTCCGCCCGTACACACTCGCCTCTTGAATGGATCTCCACATCCCCTTCAAGGGTTACCGATCCCTTTTGGGATCTTATCAGGTTATTCGCGTACATATCACCTTTGATGCTTACATTTCCGTCAGCAGCATCGACGATCACCCCACCCGGGGAATATGTACCGTTAAAGGTTGCATCTCCTACAATATTGATCGAACGGCGGGCGGAAACACATACCATTCCGGTTGAGAAAAAGATATCGTCGGTCTTTATGGTTACATTTCCGCCTGCCCCTATTCCGCCGTAGCTGGTTGATACTACGCTTAATTCTCCGCCGGTGATGTCTACATCACCCTGTACAACTATAGCGGTACTCCTGCTTGTGACGTCAAGAATGCAGTTCTTTGCAGTGAATGACTTTACTTCTATTCCCGTGTCTTTATCATTTGCAATTGTCAGTGTTTTGAAATTACCCTCAACGGTAAGCGAATACTCCCTGCTGTAAATACCCTTGAACTTCTTATCCTTGTCCATGATAAGCGTGGTGTTTCCGTCAAGCACCAGAAGGCCTTCACCCTGTATCTGACTGGCCTTTATCCTGCCTGATATATTTTGTCCATCCGGAGGCAGTTCATCCTCATCCGTATACTCTGTCGGACCGGCTGCTTCAGGCGCGGCAGAGTCATTCTGTAGTATACCGTTCTCCTCGATAAGTCCGGTCTCCTCCTCGTATGGTGCGGATTCTTCCTCTGTAAGCAGAACTTCCTCTTCATCCGGTGCAGCCACCCCCGTGAGTCCGGCTGCTTCTTCATTTGATCCGGCTTCTTGTTCCGCAATCCCTGCTTCTTCAGCGATCGGTATCTCTTCGTCCGTTCCGATCTCATCCGATACCTCCCCGGATGCACTGACACTTTCGTCAAGCAATTCCTCCGTCTCATTTGCGTGAACCGTATCAGCCGGCAGCATGCCGAATGCAATAACCGCAGCCATCAGCGCACACATGATCTTCTTTCCCACTTTCATCCTCTTTTTCATTCCGGTCAGCCTTCTCCCTTCCTTTGTTTTATAAAATCAAAAAAGACAAGATTTCTCTTGTCTTTTAAGATTATCATGGACATTAAATTTCCTACATCCACATAAATGATGATTTTAAATTTTAGTTACTTACCCTTCACAATAAATTTAGCATCGACTTTTTTCAGACCGGTTCCGGCGATCGTCGCTTTAGGGCTTACATTATAGTCCTTGCCGTCACTCGGGTTCTTTACCGTAACAAGTCCCGGTTTTCCGGTATTGTCTACACTGATCTTAAGCTTGCTCTTCGCGGGTGGATCAAGTGTAAGCTGGCTGCCGGAGAAGGTATAATATTTCTTCGTCTCAACCTTACCATTTTTATTATATACACTGTAGGTATATACTGCTTCGATCGAGCTTGTTCCCTGGGCTGCATTCACGCCCTTGAAGTTGACTGCCGTACCCGATGCCGTAAGCTTGCCCTCAGCAACAGGAATTGTAAGTTTGTTTGATATCAGAGTATCATCACCGACTTTTATCTCAAAATCGTTTATTACTATATTTCCTTTTTTCAGGTATTGTACAGGCCCGTCAAACAATTCCTCATCTTTAATTATCCAGATAAATCCGTCTGAAACGACAGCCGTGAGCTTATTATCCGCCAGCTTCTTCATTGTGGCTTCTGTAAGTTCCACAGAACCGTCCGCATTTTTAATTTTGGGAGTTACATATACCACTGTATCATCAG
>JBGUQP010000275.1:0-2461 GCA_045131145.1 Lachnospiraceae bacterium
ATGAAGTTCTTTTTAGGGTCCATGCCGATTCTCCTTTGGAAAAAAATAAGCTATCTGGATATGACTATCATAGCATACTTTGCAAAAGAGCTATAAAAAAAGTGCAAAAATAAGTATAATCATTTATGAATTAAAAAAAAAGTGGCTGCGGCATAAATATATTAATGAGATTAAAGATCACTACTTACAGGGAGGTGTAAGATGAAGTTTTTGCATACATCCGACTGGCATCTGGGCATGACATTCCGCGGTGGGGTGTCATATGCCACGGACCAGAAATATGTCATTGACAAGATATGCAGGATAGCGGTGGATGAGAAGGTTGACGGGATCCTGCTTGCGGGAGATGTGTTTGACAAGAGCATAGCATCCAACGAAGCACTGCAGGTCTATGACGAGGTAATGACCTATATATGCGCCGGACTGGGGATTCCCGTGTATTTGATCGCGGGAAACCATGACGGTGCGGAGAGGATATCCCAATGCAATGAGCTCCTTAAGAAGAGCGGCCTGTTCATCGCAGGTTCCCTGCAGGAAAAAACCCAGGTGGTTAATGCTGGTGATGTGGATATATATCTGCTCCCGTGGATATCCACGGATAAAGTAAAGGCAGTATACCCGGATAAGGCCGATGAAGTGGATTCGATGGAGGATGCCTATAGGGTAGTGCTTGATAAGTACCGGAATGCCTTTGTCGGAGGTCACAGGAACATCCTTGTTGCACATGCCTTTATTGTGAATGCAGAAACTTCCGTCAGTGACAGGGCGGCAGAGGTCGGGAAGGCCACAATGGTAGGCTCGGGTGTATTCGACGGCTTTGATTATGTGGCGCTTGGCCACCTGCACGGTCCCCAAAAGATAAATGATAAGATACGTTACAGCGGTTCCCCTATGGCTTATTCTTTCGGTAAAGAGGAAAAGCAGATAAAGAGCGTTACTGTCTTTGACACGGATACCTTGGAACAAAAGGTTGTGCCCATACCCCAGCTCCACAAAAGAACAACCCTTACGGGGACCTTTAACGAACTAATGAAGGCGGATTTTGATGATGAGATAAAGGACGGATATGTAAGACTTGAGGTTACGGACAGCTACGTCGGAATAGACTCGGTAGCTGCGTTCAGGGAGCATTACAAAAACCTTCTGGAAGTGACCGGTAAGGGCTTTGAACGGGATGATGCCAGGATAACAATGACGATCGAAGAATTTGAAAATGCCGGAACCGATCCCGAAACTGTATTTGCGCAGTACTGCAGGGACATACTGGATGAGACCCCGAGCGATCATCTGATCGCAATGTTTAAGGATGCCCTGAGTGAATACGAAAAGGAGACGGTAGAAGGATGAGACCGATAACAGTTGAATTTCAGGCCTTCGGCCCGTATGTGGGATATGAAAAAGTTGACTTTGAAGCATTATCCGGTAAAGGTTTGTTTCTGATCTGCGGTAAAACGGGGATCGGAAAAACAATGATCCTTGATGCCATAACATTTGCCCTGTACGGCAAGAGCAGCGGGCACGGGAGAGACCTCTTTGAAGCCATGCGGTGCACGAATGCCGATTTTGATACAGATACTTTTGTGAGGTTTGAATTTGAAAATCACGGGGAATATTATCTCTTTGAAAGAAGGCTGGAGAGGAAGAGGAAAAACCTTTCGCCTGCTTACAATGTATCGCAGCGGGGAGATGACGGGATATGGCGTCCCCTTATGGAAAATGCCAAAGAAAAGGCAGTTAATGAAAAAGCAGTTGAAATAATAGGACTTGAATATGAACAGTTCCGCCAGGTAATAGTGCTGCCGCAGGGACAGTTCGAGCGGCTGCTGACTTCGAATTCGGATGAGAAGGAGAAGATACTCACGAACATCTTCGGGGAGGACAAGTGGCAGGTTATTGCGGATAAGTTCTATGCAAAGGCCGAAGATCAAAGAAATGAATTAAAGAACATTCAGGACAGGATACGTCATAGCCTGTCTGAGGAAGGCTGCGATTCCATAGCTTCTCTGGAACTTGTGGTGTCCCGCAAGAAAGAGCAGAAGACGACGTTGGAAGAAGAGTATAAAAAGGCGGATCATGACAGCATTATAAGCAAGCAGCAGGGAATGCTCACCATAGCAAGGAGGTTCACAGACTTACATAAGGCTGAGAAGAGGCTTGCAGAGCTTGAAGATAAGAAGGAAGAAAGGACTGTATGGGAGAAGACCTTAAATGATGCAAAGAGGGCCGGAAAGGTCAGGCTTCTGATAAATGCACATGAAATCCGTCAAGCTGCTTTGCAGAAGAGAAAAACGGAGGAAGAATCAGCCGAAAAGACAGCGGATATTAAAAAGAAAGCTCTTGAGGAAGCTTCCGAAAAAGTTAAGGTCCATGACGCAAAGGGAAAGGATATTGATAAGCTTAAGGCAAGAAAGATCCTTTATGAGGGCAAGCGTAAGGACTATGAAGGCCTGGAGGAAGCAGA
>JBGUQP010000276.1:0-3898 GCA_045131145.1 Lachnospiraceae bacterium
AAAGGCGGGTCCATATGCAGCTTAAAGTAATGGTCACAGGCAAGAACCGAAAGATTGCATCGGATATATGCGATCATCTTACAAGCGACAGGGGATATATCGTTATCAAATGCGCATCCAGCAAGGAGGCCCTCTTCAAACGGGTACCGGCTGAACTGCCCCACCTCATCATCATATGCCTCGGCGACGAAACTGCAGATACCGTGTCCGTATTCGACGTCTTGAAGGAATGTACCAAGGTGGGCGGGATTACGATACTTGTGATCGCCAACGATCAGGACCAGAAGCTCTTTATAAACAATACCAAGCTTGAGCATATGTTTTTCATGTCCCGGCCCGTGTCCCTCTTCGCCCTGTATGAGAAGCTGAATGAGATAGAGAAGAAGGTTGCGGAAGGGTGGAACAACGGATCGACCCTTATAACCGAATATGTCAATCCCCATGCGAACGATCTGCCGCCGCGCAAACATATACTGGTCGTGGATGATGACTCCGAGCAGCTCCTTCACCTAAAGGATCAGCTAAGTGAATTCTATGAAGTGACTCTGGTCCCATCGGGTGATGCCGCCCTTAAATATCTTGACAGGCACAGGGTAAACCTAATCCTTCTTGATTATCTGATGCCCGGCATGAACGGTCCGGAAGTCCTTGAGCGCATCAGGATGATGCCGGAGCTTTCACATATACCGGTCGTCTTCCTTACAGGTGTAACGGAGAAGGAAACCGTGGTAAAGACACTTGTTGAATTAAAGCCCCAGGGCTACATAGTCAAGCCGTCCAAGAAATCGGAGCTGGTAGCAAAAATAATAGATATACTGGGATAATGGAGGATCATCGTTCATGGATCATGATATAAATTCACTCAAGGAACTCGGGATCGACCCCGATACGGGTATTGCCTACACAGGCAGCAGGGATAAGTTTATTTCCGCCCTGCAGCGCTTCTATAATTCTTATGAGAAGAACAGGGCGAAGGTCGAAACAGCCCTTGCGGGATCGGATCTTGAGAATTACATGATCATCGTCCACTCCCTCAAGAGCAATGCCAAGATGATAGGCGCCGTTGACCTGTCATCTAAATTCGAAGCCCTGGAGATGGCTTCCAAGGGGGGCGATATGGATACGGTAGTAAGGGATACACCGGATGTCCTTAATTCATATGACTTTCTTATAAAGGCCCTTGAACCCATAGGCAGTGCAGAGAAGGTTACCGCTGCAGATGAGCTGTCGGTAGATGAAGCTAAGAAGGTTACAGAAGAACTTCTTGCTGCTCTGGATGAATATGATGATGAGCTGTCAGCATCCCTTGCCGCAAAGCTGTCAGGCTACCCCTTCAGGCTGACCCAGCGCGATCTCCTTAAACAGGCAGCCGAACATATCGGGAATTTTATGTATGATGAAGCAGCCGATATCATACGTCAGATAGCAGATACCATAGAATAGGCAGACAACAGCCTCTTACGACCCGGGGAGTTACAGATGAAATACATCCGCTATGCCTTAAGCTTTATGCTCGTTCTTGTAACCGCATACATCCTGATCGGTCACCTCTCATCCACCCCAACAGGACCTGTTTTCGGGGATAAATGCATGACCCTTTCAAAGCAGCCCTGGTATGAAGTACGCCCGGACGGAAGCCGCGTGCCCTATAAGGTACCGGGCAAGGCTGACAGGGACATCCTCCTTGAAACCACGCTTCCTACCGTGATCGATAAGGGAGTTGATGCCCTGTGCTTTCGCGGCACGGATATGCAGATATTCATAGATGATGTAAAAAGAACGGAATTCATCATTAAAGATAATCCGATCCTGGGTGACAGGCGTGCCGAATGCTACCTGATGGTCTCCCTTTATCCTGAGGATGCAGGCAAGACCCTCAGGGTAAAATACTCCTACAATTCAGGCATGATCTATGAAGTATATATGGGCACCGTTTTCGGCATCTTAACCCACCTCTTTACCCTGTACGGAGCAGAGGTCATTATCGGTATCATCATTCTGGCCCTTGGTGTCATCTGTTATGCGGCGGCCTCCATATACCGGTTCATTAAAAAGCAGTACCTTGAGATGCAGCACTTATCTATCGGTGTTATCATGGGTGCTGTCTGGGTTTTGTCCAATTCGATATTCCGTCAGTTCTATTCCCGCAATATCTCCATAATGTCGGATACACCCTACCTTATGGTGATCCTGCTGCCCATACCCTTCCTTGTCTTTATTAACTCCCTCCAGCAGGAGAGGCACAGCCGCATACTGACGGTAGCCGCTGTCATTGATACGGCTGATTTTGTCATATGCGCACTGCTGCTTGTCATAGCCAAGGTCCCCCTTATGAGGAGCTTTAACTTAGCTGCCTTCTGCTGCCTTATCAGCATAGTCATCATGGCCTATACCATCATATACGATATAAGGGAGAAGGAGGTTGGCTCCTACAGTTTTATCGCAGTCGGATTCCTCTTCATGGCCGTAGCGGCCATCTTCCAGATAAGCGTTTTCATTTTTGCGCACAACGGCGTATTCTCGGGATTCTTCATGTCCATAGGCCTTATGTGCTTTTTGATCTGTGCCATGATCCACACAGTAAGGCAGCTTATCAATATAAGGCTTGAAGCCAATACGGCCAGGAATGCCAGCAAGGCCAAGGATGACTTTCTCGCCAACATGTCCCACGAGATAAGGACGCCTCTGAACGGAATACTGGGTATGGATGAGATGATCCTAAGGGAGGCTGCCGGCAATAAAAAGATAACCAAGTACGCTTCTGATATAAAATCAGCCGGGAACATGCTTCTTGCGATAATAAACGATATCCTGGACTTAAGTAAGATAGAATCGGGGAAGGCGGAGCTTATAATGGTTGACTTTGACATATGCTCTGTCATCAACGACCTTATCAACATAACAAAGCCCAAGGCCAAGGAGAAGGAGCTTGAGTACACCTTCCTTGCTTCAAGCGAGCTTCCGGCCCGGTTTAACGGGGATGAGATAAGAGTCCGCCAGGTCATGTTAAACGTCATAAACAATGCCATTAAATATACTTCAAAGGGCAGTGTATCGGTCAATATTGACTTCGATGGGGACCATGAGACCGAGGCAGGCGATACGAAAACAATAGTCGTTACGGTAAAGGATACGGGTATAGGGATAAAGGACGAGGATATGGACAAGCTCTTCGATTCCTTCGGAAGGCTTGAAGAGACCAGGAACAGGAATATCGAAGGTACCGGGCTGGGGCTTAATATCGCAAACAGCTACGTGCACATGATGGGCGGATATATAGAGGTATCGAGTGTTTACGGGGAAGGCACGACCTTTACCCTTCATATACCCCTTACGGTTTCGGATCCTACGCCGATAGGCGACTTTACCGATGCCATAGCAAGGATCGGCAGGGATGACTTCGAATACAAGCCCGATATCATCGCCCCCAACGCGCATGCCCTGGTCGTTGACGATAACGAGATGAACCTCGATGTCATCTCGGGGCTTATGGAGAGCACCAGGATAAAGATAAGCACAGCTCTCTCGGGCCCGCAGGCCATTGACCTTATGGAGAAAAAAAGGTTCGACATCATCCTGCTTGACCAGATGATGCCCGGCATGAACGGGATCGACACCCTGGCCATAATGAAGTCCCGGTTCGACATGCGCGGGGTATCCGTGATCGCGCTTACCGCTGACGCTGTGTCGGGTGCGCGGGAGTTCTATATAAATGCCGGCTTCGATGACTATTTAAGCAAGCCTGTTAAGGCCGCTGACCTCGAGAAGGCCCTCCTTAAGCACATACCGGCGCGGCTCCTCTTAACGAAGGATGAGATAGAGCGTATAACCGAAGCCGATGCCGCCAAAAAGCAGGAGGCTTCCGACCTTAAGCCAATCGTGATCGTAAATCCGGACC
>JBGUQP010000277.1:0-3083 GCA_045131145.1 Lachnospiraceae bacterium
TATCAGATAGCCCAGTCGCTTTTTGCAATAGGTACGGGAGGATTTAAGGGTATGGGTCTGTTCGGAGGAACTCCGAACAGAATACCGGTTGTGGAATCCGATTTCATCTTTGCAGCCATATCCGAAGAGTTTGGCGTGATCTTTTCGATAGGAATGATACTGATATGCGTCAGCTGCTTTATCATGTTCATGAACATAGCCATGCGTTTTAACGATCTTTTTTATAAACTGGTTGCCGTTGGATTCGCTGTGACCTATGGTTTTCAGGTATTTCTTACCATAGGAGGCGTCAGCAAGTTCATACCGCTTACAGGAGTGACTCTGCCTCTTGTGAGCTACGGAAGCAATTCTATCATGGTATCGATCATAATGTTTTCGGTAATTCAGGGGCTGTATGTATCCGTAAGAAGTTCAAACCGGGATGGAGAGTAAGCTTAAATGTTTAAAAGCAGGATCAGGGATGACAACGAAAAAACAAATAATGAAATATTGTTCATAACTTATATTTTCGCGGCTGTTTTTGTTGCGCTTATTTTTTATATCATTTACTTTACTGCTTTTAAAAGCGACGGAGTAATAAATAATGCGTATAACATTAAGAGGGGAGAGATCCTCGAAGAGAAGACGGTGCGTGGGTCGATCTTTTCCGGTGACGGTCAGGTACTTGCAAAAACCGTAACTAAAGACGACGGAAGTGAAGTAAGGGAATACCCGTATGCCAATGTTTTTGCACATGCAGTGGGATTTATGGCCCAGGGCTGTATCGGTATCGAGTCGATGGCCAACTATAAACTTCTTAACTGTTCTGATTTTTTTACGGAAAAGATCGGAAACGATCTGCATGGTATAAAGAACAAAGGGGATAATGTAATAACAACTCTTGATACATCTCTTCAGACAACAGCCTGCCGGGCTCTTGGCGACAGGAAGGGAGCAGTGGTACTGATGGATGTAAAGACCGGTCATATCCTTGCCCTTGTAAGTAAACCTGATTTTGATCCCAACAATATTGATGAGATTTGGGACAGTGTTAATAATGATACGGAGAACAGTCCTCTCTTAAACAGGGCAACCCAGGGACTTTACCCGCCGGGATCCACCTTTAAGATAGTAACGGCATTGGAATATATCAGGGAGAATAACGATACTTCCTTATATGAATTTGACTGCACGGGGCATTTCGAATATGACGGAGTTAAGATAAACTGTTATCACGGGCAAAATCACGGTCACATGGATCTGGGTTTAAGCTTTGCCAAATCATGCAACTCATCTTTTGCCAATATAAGTTCAGGTCTGGATAAGGGTAAATTCGGCAATACATGCAATGGACTTCTTTTTAACGGTAAGATACCCTGTCCATTCAGTTATAAACAGAGTCAGGTCGATCTTAACAGTGATTCCGATTCTGCCGCTCTTATACAGACAGGTATCGGGCAGGGGAAAACACAGATAACTCCCATTCATATGGCCATGATCACTTCGGCCGTGGCAAACGGGGGAGTATTGATGGAGCCCATGGTCATCGATGAGATCAGGAATACGGGCGGAATCGTTGTAAAGGATTATAAGAGCAGGGAATACGGACGCCTTATGAGCGAGGATGAGTCGGCAAAGGTCAGAGAGCTTATGAGAGGCGTTATACTTAACGGTACCGGTTCGAGGCTTCAGGGAACCGTAGGATATGAAGCTGCAGGTAAAACGGGTTCGGCTGAGTATTCGAAGGATAAAACAAAAAGCCATGCATGGTTTGCTGGATTTGCTCCTTACGATGATCCCGAGGTCGCTATAACCGTTATCGTAGAAGGCGGAGGTTCGGGCGGTGAGACAGCCGTTCCCATTGCGAGACAGGTATTTGATGATTATTTCAACGGGAAATGATCAGATAAGCTTTTCAATATAGAGGTTCTTATTCTGGCTTAAATCGATGTAATTATTCTCGGTACGTACCATAGGGCGGGACAGATTGTTCTTGTTTATCAAGACTATGGAACATTCTGTGCCGTCGTTCAACATAACTTCCTTGCCTATATATTCTTCAACCATCCTGCTTAAGAAGGTAAGATAAAAAGCGACATCATATCTTTCGAGTCCGTCCTTCTCAAATATATCAATGACTTTAAAAGGACATAAGGGATCGCGATAAGCCCTGTAGGATGTCATTGCTTCATATGCATCTATTATGGAGATTATCTTGGCGAACTTATTGATCCTGTCAGCGGCAAGATGCTGGGGATATCCGGTTCCGTCGCAGCGCTCATGATGCATAAGGGCAGCGAGCTTAATGTTGATATCTATATTCAGGTTCTGGATAAGGTTATATGAGTGAACAGGATGCGTCCTCATGAGGGCATGCTCTTCATCGGTAAGCTTACCGGGCTTAAAGATAAGCTCCTTGGGAAGCTTGAACTTACCTATATCATAGTAGAAACCACATAGGATAAGTGTTTGCAATTCCTCCTCGGATAAGGAAAACCACTTACCGGTATAGCGGCAGATAAGGGCAACATTTAATCCGTGAGCATACAAAAGATCGCTGTCCTTGATCTCAAGAACCGCAAGCATATCAAGTATTGTTGTTTTGCTGTGCTCAAAGGGAGTGAAGATATGATCTACTATAGCAAGAAGATCATTATTATTGGGTGGAACCTTCTTTAAGATAAATGAATCAAGTGCCACCTTATATGCAGTGAAGTTGGCAAAATATATCGATTCGAATTTCTGGAATGATTTAGAGACCTTTATCTTTTCAAAATATGTACGTACCCTGTCTTCTTCCTCTTTGATCTGGACACACTTAATAGGGCTGACCAAAAGCTTCTGAATGGTCAGCTTGTCAAGTACGGTATCTTTTTTAACTAACAGGTTCCCCTTATAATCGGTTGTATCTTCCGCGACTTCCATACCCGGCTTAAGAGCAACCGTTGCAACCAGTTCCATGATCTTCACCTCTTATTAAAGTATAGAAATATAATAAATTATTGTCAACCAAAAAGAGTGTAAAATGGTCCGAAAACAGTGTGTTTTAGGTCAGCTTTATCTTTTGGTGTTAATTAATTGACCGGTGTACAGAGAGGAGGTTA
>JBGUQP010000278.1:0-6386 GCA_045131145.1 Lachnospiraceae bacterium
CATTCCTGTCCTTTGTATGCTTAAGGACCTTATCTTCAAGTCCCTCTTCAAGAGTAACGAGAAGTGAATATACATAAAAAAGCTCCGGCTTCCTCCTTGCATCCAATGACCTTTTGAATATCCTGTAGGAATAACCGGGGTGGCTTAAGTCTATACCGTATTTATTCAGTTTCAATATTTTTTCAAGCTTTATGGACAGGTCATTATCTGCATGCCCTATCGGAAGCTTCAGATTATCTACTTTTATCATATCTTATATCAGCCTTAAGAAAATCGCGATCCTTGCAAGGAAATCCCCTCCCGGGAAGCTTCTTATCTCCGACTCGTTAACTCCCTTCAGCTTAAGAAGCGAAACAAAGTATACGCATACACCTATTAGTATCGAGATCAGAGTTGCAATATTATCCGAGGTTCCTTTCCTTATGAGCAGATACATAAGAAGTATAACAATTCCCATTATCGCGGAAGCTGCAAATGGAATTACAAATGTCTTACGTATCTCCTGTTTATAAGACATATATCTGCCTATGCTTATCCAGTTAAGAATACACACAGTCAGGGCAAATACAACAAGTGATATAACAACACCGTAGAGCTTAAGGTCAAACACTCCGATGCACAGGTAGAGCACCCCGACATGGACAGCCAGTGCGATGGCAGCATTCCTCACCGGAATATTCAGTTTGTTTATTCCCTGAAGTACTCCGTTTGAAAGTGTTGACATGGAGTAAAGCACAACAGTAACAGAACCCATGCGAAGGAGCATGGCCGGTATTTCGATCTCGCCGGTAAAGAGCATGGACAGAATGGGACGTCCGAGAATACTCAGACCCATTGCGCAGGGGAAAGCTATTATCATGACAAACCTCATTCCCAGCCGCACCTTATGCCTTGCAAGCTTCATTTTACCCTGTTCCACGCAGGCCGTAAGGGCGGGCATTATAGATGAACACAGGGCATTTGCAAGGGCAACTGGTACATTGATTATCACCTTGTATTTGGTGGAGAAAATACCCCAGTAAGAAGCAATGTCGTGCTCGTTCATGCCCTTTTTAGCCATGACAGAACCGAATATACCCTGATCCAGCACATCCGAAATATTGTATATGGTAGAACTTAAGATAACAGGCAGGATCGTGATTATGAGGATCCTGAATATCTTGGGGAAACCATCATTCTTGGCTGTTTTATCATTCGAGATATTGACCTTCATTTCCCTGTTGTGAACGGCAAACATCACAGCAAGCATAAGAAGGCCCGCAAGGGCACCCATGCCTGTACCAAGAGTTCCTCCGGCAGCCCCGTATGCTGCGGAATAAGTCTGATCATGCAAAAGCCCCGAGACTTTTGTTCCGTACTCAAAAAGATATATGGCAGCAACGACTGATATTACTGCATTAACAACCTGTTCAAAAAGCTGGGAAAAAGCCGTAGGCATCATCGTGCCAAGCCCCTGGAAATACCCCCTGATAACGCCCATAACAGCCACTATCAAAAGTGTGGGGGCCAAAACCCTTAAGGCTATTGCACTCTTTGGGAGATTCATGATATTGGAAGCCATGGAGTCGGCTCCGAAAAGAACTATAAGACAGGTGGCGCCGCCTGTGATGCAGGCGAAAAGCATGGCGCCGCGGAAGATCTTCCTGGCATTTTTATACTGTCCCTTTGCAACACGGGCTGCAACCAGCTTGGATACTGCCGTGGGCAGGGAATACGATGAAATTATGAGCATTATGGAATATATCTGAAATGCGGCTGAGTAATAACCCATACCGCTGTCACCGATCTTCTTCTGAAGCGGGATGCGATATACAAGGCCTATGATGCGGGAGATGATGCCGGTAATGGCCAGGATCCCGCCCTGCACGATGAAATTGGATCTTTTGCTTTCCCTATCGCTCATTTATCTCCTCTGCTGCTACACAATTAATCCCCGAAATAATACTGCGCAGTTTTATCTATGTACATCAAGAATATCCATGACCCTACGCTGATGCTCTTCCATCAGCTCCCGGTCTTCGTCCTTAATATGATCATATCCGATTAAGTGTAACATACTGTGGGCGATAAGAAAAGTGAATTCTCGAAGTTCACTGTGGCCGTATTCAAGGGCCTGCTCCTTTACCCTGTCTGCAGATATAACTATATCGCCTAACAGAAGTTCTCCGGATTCCACATTAAAACAGTCATCCGCTCCCTCAAGTTTTGAAAAATCGCCCGGGACATCATACTCCGCCATCGGAAACGATAAAACATCCGTAGGAGAGTCTATGCCTCTTTGTTCCCTGTTGATCTCCCTTATTGCCTCATCATCGGTTATCAGAAGATTCACCTCGGCTTCATAGGGACACCCTTCTGCTTCAAGAACCGTATCAACCGTCTTACGGTACCATTCCTCGGGCTCAAAATCAGGTTTAAATTCAGTTTCGTAATCTATTCCGTAAGTCACTCTTTACCCCTGTCTGTGTGTTCTTTTCATTTTATATGAAACCGCCCTCTTCTCCCTGCGCATTTCTTCTTTTTTCTCATATTTCTCATAGGCATTTACAATACGCTGGACAAGGGGATGCCTTACCACATCCTTGCTTGTCAGATTGCAGAAAGCTATTTCATCAACATCCTTTAAAACCTTTATAGCAACATCCAGTCCCGAAACAGCATCCTTTGGCAGATCTTTCTGGGTCTGGTCTCCTGTTATCACCACCTTGGAACCGTAACCGATCCTTGTTAAGAACATCTTCATCTGGGCAGGTGTTGTATTCTGAGCCTCATCAAGGATTATATAGGCATTGTCAAGGGTACGTCCCCTCATGTACGCAAGCGGTGCCACCTCGATAAGTCCCTTCTCCATATTCTTAAGAAAACTCTCAGCACCCATTATCTGATACAGGGCATCATAGAGGGGTCTCAAATAAGGATCCACCTTGCTCTGAAGATCACCGGGAAGAAATCCCAATTTCTCTCCCGCTTCGATTGCGGGCCTTGTAAGGATTATCCTTGAAACCTCTTCATTTTTAAAGGCGGTGATCGCCATTGCCATCGCAAGATAGGTCTTACCGGTCCCGGCAGGTCCCAGACCGAAAACTATCATCTTATCCCGTATTGAATCCGTGTATTCCTTCTGTCCCAGGGTCTTAGGTTTGATCGGCTTGCCGTTTATCGTATGGCATATTACCTTGTCATCAAGCGAAGAGGCCACGCCCTTCTTATTCTCCATGGCCATTGATATGCAGTAGTTGACCGTCTGTTCATTTATCTCGCTCCCCTTTTTTGCAATGGAAACGAGCTCGCACAGGACATCGGAGGCGCATTCAACATCATCTTTGCTTCCCATGAGCTTGACGGAACCGTTCCTCTCAACTATCGTCACATGAAATGACCTCTCGATCTTCTTGACAAAACAGTCAAGCTCCCCGAATACATTTCCTGCATAAGATGCCTCTATTACAATTGACTGTTCATATAATCCTTCCAGAATGGTTCCTCCTATTTATGATAAGGTTCGTTGTTTATTATCCTGAAACTTCTGTATATCTGCTCCAAAAGTATAACACGCATGAGCTGATGAGGGAAAGTCATCTTCGAAAAAGAAAGTGCCATATCCGACCTGTTAGTAACGCTCTCGTCAAGTCCCAGTGATCCTCCGATTATGAACTGTATCCTGCTTATGCCTTCTATCCCAAGTCTGTTTATCTTATCCGCAAGTTCCGGGGAACCCAGCTGTCTGCCTTCTATTTCAAGGGTTATCTTAAAGGCATCATCCTTAAGGTACTTAAGGAGTCTCTCCCCTTCGAGCCTTTTAACCTTTAAGTCAAGAGCATTTACCTGTCCGTCCGCGGTCTTTTCATCCGAGACTTCAATTATGTTTATCCTGCAGTATTTACCCAGACGTTTGGTATATTCGTCTATCGCATCACGAAGATATTTCTCTTTTATCTTTCCCACACATAAAATATCTATGTTCATAGCTTTTAATTATGCCAAGAAGGAAGCCGCATGTCAATCCGGGAAAACCGGCTTCTCTTAAGCTCGTTTCTCATTTTCTTTCTCAATTCGCGGGCAGATATCTCTTCTGTTTCATTTACACTTTCGGTGTTTACCGAATCATTTTCGCACCTGTACATTATCCTGTAGTATACGGAGAATATTTCATTCACTTCCTCCCTGTATCTGTCCGGAATATAAGGGCTGTAATCAGATAATACCCCTCTGTCGTAAAATCCTTCTCCTGCATTATCACTCACCATGGCTTTTATATCCTTAACATCCATGATAAGTCTTTTGTCCGGGGAAGAACGTAAATATCTTATCCGTTTTATCAGGATTGTCGTAAGGATTATTAGGACAGCCGTAAAAACTGCCGCTGACAGAACTATAAGCAAAAGCCTTAATGCTTCCCTGACCCTTAAACGTCTGTCCTCCTCTTCTCTTAGGGTTATGGATTCTTCACTTACAACCGGTGCAAGCTCCCCTCTGCCATCATTATACGTAAACACGGGAGCTGCCGGATAAAAACCAACTTCTTTTTCACCCCCTTCGGATAAGGCCGGATGTCTGTGCCAGGTCCTCTCCTGTGCTGTCGACATTGCGGGAGTGGGTTCAAAGGCAACCCAGCCGAAACCTCTTATATAGGCTTCCGGCCATACGTGTGCAAGCCTTCCGGAAACCTCATAGGTATCCTGTTTGTCAAAGGGAAATACATACCTGTAACCGGATACAAGCCTTGACGGGATTCCTGCAGCACGGAGCAGAGTAACCATGGCGGATGAAAAATGTACACAGTAGCCTTCACCTTTATCAAACAGGAAATCATCGGCGATCCTGCCCATGCCGGCTGCATCTTTCGTATTTCCGCCTTCGGTTCCCGTTACCCGTGTATTATATTTATACTGCCTTAAATAACTCTCAACCGCCTTGCATTTTTCATATTCACTTATACTGCTTCCCGTGATCCTCTCCGAAAGCTCATATATCCTGCCGCTTATGCCTCTTGCATCAAGATACCCCTCATTTACCCCAACATCTGCCTGCCAGTCGGCAAAATCGTCCTCCGAAACCATTTCCATAAGACGAATGCCATATAGATCAAAAGCGTATGAAGACATTTTTTTATAACTTATATCCGTTTTCTTTATATGATCAACAGGAGCCGCAATAATACCCGCAAGATACGGACTTCCCAGGTCAAGCTCCATAAACCTGGTCTTAAGACAGTAGCCCTTTTTTAGCTTATTCTTTGCCGTTCCGCTTTTAACAACCCCTTCATTATCCAATGCCTTAAACGTATACTCGGGCATGATCTCATCATGCGTTTTAAGATAAACATAAGAAATATCCATATCCGACATGTGAGAAAAAAGATATGCCTTTTTAGCGTCAACCTCATGGAGATAGAATGAAAACAGTATATCAAGCAGGGCCTTTTCGTCGGTTTCTCTTCCTCCCGTAAGATAAACTGTCCTTCTCCTTTTTATTTTCTTTCCGCTTTCTTCATCCGTATAGGTTACAGTCGGATTGTCTATTGTCCTTAATTCCAATTCCGTTCTGTCGGAAAGAGTTATTGCATCGCCTGTTGCTGCATATGAAGAATAACCGGTATAGTAAGCAGAACCCCTGCCGATTTCCGAAAGATAATAGGAAAATGAGCTTGCCATTTCCCTTGTCTTTAATATGACTTTTCTTCCCGTGTCAACAACCGGATCCCAGTTTATCGGATCCTTGCGCACAGGAATGCACATGATGGATATCATAAAAAAAACGAAAAAAGCAAAAGGGTATTTTCTGTTAAGAACCGATATACTTAAAACAAGCAGGACCGTATAAACGATCTTACCTGTCCATGTCGGAGTAAGAATACCGCCGTCGGTAAAATACAGATATATCATTATCACATCACCGATCAGCCATATCAGGTATTCTGCGTACAGGCTCTTCTCATGCAGATGGATCAGGAGCCAGACAACGTAAACGACACCTGCGATCATTCCGTATGAAATATATTTTTCATCCCCGGTACCGGCATAAGGAATACGGTTTATTAACAGCAATGTAAGAAGCATGGCCGGAATAGCGATGGCGTAAGAAGCTGTTCTTTTACCCGTAAAGAGTAAAAAGCCGGAAAGCAGGGCCGAATAAAGACAGGCAAAAAACACAGCCGAAGTAAGGCAGGCTGTGGCAAATGCCTGTGTTATTTCAACATGTGCCATACCGTATGACTCTGCAACTGCCGCGGCAAGGACAAGGAGCGTAAGGATATGTCTGATCTCAGCCTGTAACAAGACAGAAATCTTCGCTGCCTGATGCTTCTTCAGAAATGAAAACTCTTGTTTCGTGTAAAGCATCCACCATCCTCCTCTCCCGGGTAAGCTTACGCATCCTGTCATATT
>JBGUQP010000279.1:0-3162 GCA_045131145.1 Lachnospiraceae bacterium
CCGAAGTGGCGAAGCACAGGCTGTGCACAGTGATGTCCTACGCGGACCGCTATGCCGTACCTGTCAAGCCTCTCTCCCACTTCCTCATCCGAGTAGCCGTCAAGCTTGAAGGCAAGAGCCGATGCTTTATTGGCCGCCGTTCCCACAAGATGCAGGCCGTGAACCTTCTTAAGTTCGCTTAATGCATATGTCAGGAGCTCATGTTCCCATTGGTTTACGCTCGGCATTCCTATCTTTTCAAGATACTCAAGTGCCGCTCCCAGTCCTACCGCATCGGCGATACTGCCGGTGCCTGCTTCGAACTTGTTGGGTGCCGGATTATACACGGTCCTTTCAAAGGTAACATCCTTTATCATGTTTCCGCCGCCATGGTAAGGGCGTGCGGCTTCAAGGAGTTCCTTCTTGCCATAAACCGCTCCGATACCCGTAGGTGCGAAGATCTTGTGTCCTGAAAATACGAAAAAGTCAGCATCCAGGGCACTTACATTTACCGGTATATGGGCTACCGACTGGGCCCCGTCAACCAGGATCCTTACCCCGTGCCTGTGGGCGATAGCGATTATCTCCTCAACAGGGGTTACGGTTCCGAGCGTATTGGACACATGGGTTACCGATACGAATTTGGTCCTGGCGGTAAACAGCTTCTCGTATTCGCTTAATATGAGCTGGCCGTCCTTGTCGCAGGGAATGACTTTTAATAAAGCACCTGTTTCCTGGGCTACAAGCTGCCAGGGAACTATATTGGCATGGTGCTCGAGTATGGATACTATGATCTCGTCACCGGGCTCAAGCGTGGGCTTAACATAGGCATTTGCAACGAGGTTGATCCCTTCCGTCGTCCCGCGCACGAACACGATCTCATCCTTTGACGGAGCCCCTATGAACCGCCTTACCGTCTCCCTTGCATTCTCGTATGCGTCGGTCGACCTTGCTGCCAGTGTATGGGCACCGCGGTGGACATTGGAATTCTCATGCTCGTAAAAGTACTTAAGCCTGTCTATAACAACCTGCGGCTTCTGGGTCGTTGCTCCGTTATCAAGCCACACCAGGGAGCTTCCGTTTATATTTTCGTTAAGGATCGGAAAATCATCCCTTATCTGACGCAGGGTCTTGCTTCCGATAACTATATGATCATTCCTGCCATCGGAACGCTTCTCTGTAACCTGCTCTGCCGTGACCTTATCCCCGCCAAGCGATGTCGGAACATCGATCCTGCGGTCATTTGCCTTCGCTTCTTCCTGCGACATTACCGCCGGAGAATAACCTGTCGGCTGTGAATTGAAGAACTTATCTATCCTCTCCTCACACGTCTCGGGATTCGGGAAGAAGAAGCTGTCATTCGTATAACCTTCTGTCGATTGAGGGAAGAGGATATTCTCCTGCGGATAAGCTTCCTCGGGCTGCGGGAAGAGGATGCTTGCATCCGAATAACTGTCCGTAAGCTCCGGGAAAAACTGTGCTGCCATATCGGCTATCTGAGCCGCTGTGGGCACTCCGGCTAGCTCCTCCAAAGACACTGTATGCTGTGTTACCGAGCTAAGACTCTCAGTTCCCTGAACACTCTCAACCTGTGGATTAATCGTAGTCATAGTATTCACCTACCTCTACATCTTCGAGCACTGCAATGGCATCGTCTGCAAGGATCGCTGCGGAGCAGTACAGGGATAAGAGATAAGATGCAACACCCTTGTCGTCGATTCCTCTGAAGCGCACCGACAATCCTCTTGAATGTTCGTTCTTAAGGCCTGCCTGGAACAGACCGATCACGCCTCTCTTGGCTTCACCCGTACGAATAAGAAGAATATTTGTCTTACCGCTCTGTGACTTGGGATTCTTAAGTCCGTCTACAAGCAGCTTGTCGGTGGGAACAATGGGTATTCCCCTCCATGTAAGGAAGTTACCGCCTGCGATATTGGTTGTTACAGGGGGTACGCCCCTCTTGGTACATTCTCTCTCAAATGCTGCAATGGCTCTTGGATGAGCAAGGAAGAATGAAGGCTCCTTCCATACCTTGGTTATAAGCTCGTCAAGGTCATCGGGTGTGGGTGCACCGTTAATCGTCTGGATCCTCTGTGAATCTGCGATATTCTTAAGAAGACCGTAGTCGTCATTGTTTATAAGCTGACTTTCCTGTCTCTCCCTTAATGATTCGATCGCAAGGCCTAACTGCTCCTGAACCTGATCATAGGGTGAACCGTATACATCCTCGATGGCCGTGTTAACATTGATGATGGTCGAGATCGAATTGAGCTTGTATTCCCTGGGTTCTGTCTCGTACTCAACGAAGCCCTGGGGAATGATGTCCGATTTCTTGGTCTGTGAGCACAGAACATCTAAGGGTGTATCACCCTCAACTACCTTGTTTACCCTGTAGATACCTGTCTCAAGTCCCTTGAACTCAAGAACCTTGGTAAGCCACCTTGGTGTGAGTGCCCCGTACTGGGGTTTTGTTTTGGTGACATTCGCGAGATTATACGCCGCTTTTGCACCCAGCGCATTTATCCCCGTTGTCTGATTCTGAACTTCCTTTGCCATACTGTCTCCTCCTGTTTGTGTGTGTTGTTTATGATTAAGAACGATTTTTTGCTTGTTCTTAATAACATTGTAAAATTATAACCATGCCCCCTCGTGAGCAAATACTATATCCTTGGCAGCGTCGATGCCGCCCTTTAAGTTATACATGGGCCCCTTGTATCCTGCCTCGCGCAGGGTGTTTATGGCCAGTATGCTGCGCTTGCCCTCCTTGCATATGAAGATGGTATCGACATTCGGATCAAGCTCCTTCTGCCTTCTTGCAAGCTGGCCTATCGGGATCACTATCGCATCAGGGAACCTGTTTATCGCCCGTTCATGGGGCTCCCTTACATCAATAAGGGTCAGGGGTTCGTTTTCATCTATTCGCTTTGCCAGCTCCTCGGGCTCAATGCCTTCAACCGGCTCCTCCTCATCACTTTCCCTGAGACCGCAGAAGTCTTCATAATCAAAATCTTCAACCTCGTAAATGCTCGGATCCTTTCCGCATATGGGACATGCATCCCTTTTATTGATCTCCAATATCCGGGTCCTTAGGTTAAGGCTGTCAAAAACAAGCAGCCTGCCGCTTAAGATCTCGCCCGTACCGATAATGAGCTTCAATACTTCATTCGCCTGTATGCTTCCTAT
>JBGUQP010000280.1:0-6054 GCA_045131145.1 Lachnospiraceae bacterium
AATATTTGCATAAGTATATCATGGTTTACGTGTTTTTTCCACAAAGCAGTCATGTCACTTTTCTTTAAGCAGGTAAACCGCGCCTACATCGGTCGTATTTATGCAGTCGTATTTCAACTGCACCATCTTGTCCATCCTCGGGAGGTAGTCGGGCAGTGTATTTGAGCATATCATCCACTTGGGCGGCGTCTCCCGGAAATAATCAAGTATCTCCTGTTCTATGCCGGGTTCAAGCGCAATGAAATACTGAAGATTGACCACGTATCTGTTGCAGGGCAGTATCCCGTTTATCTCATACCACTGCATATCTATATCGAAAGAAAAGACTCTGTCCCTGTCAAAGACAGGTATCAGGGCACCCATATCCATTGAGTTTCTGTAATAGTTCTGCTGGAATTCCTCATCCGGTCTGTTCAAAAATGCCTTAAAGGAGTTAACCGACGGCTCCGTATACTGATATACAAAAATAAAGATAAGAAGCCAGCATATGCTCTGTCTCACATTCTTAAAAAGGATCAGCGGATCGTATATCTTTGCAAAAAGTATAAGTGCATAGACAAGGCAGGGCATTCCCGTAATAAAGTAGTAGATAAAACCGTCTCCAAGATGAAGGGCAAGATATGTAACAAGCGACATCGGCAAAAGCAGTAAACACTCATCCGCAACTGCTTTCTTCCTTCTGTCATAAATATGAAGGAGGGCAAAGATCAATGAAAAAGTTGCTCCCGCCACCTTACGTTCAAGCTCCCAGGAAAAAATCTTAGACAGATCCGACGAGCGCTTAAATGCAAAAATAAAGGTACAATAGAGCATCCTGAGGATGCTTCCGTGATAACCATAATAGATAAGAAGCGGAATAAGACCGATAAAGACACCCAGTAAAAAGTAAAGAACATAAAAGCCAAAGTCTCCAAACTGCCTGCGGATCATCATAAGGATAAAGATACCTATGCACATACCTATGAGGGGTGCACCCGCGGTCACCTTGGAAAAAGTCATGATCGTAAAGCACAGGCCCGTGATCGAGGCAGTTATGTACATCCTGCGCATTTCCTTCTTCCGGTCAGCATTATCATCAAGAGGGTCAGTATCCTCATTCCCTGACCCGGTTACCGGGGCTTCGTTTCCGGGGGTCAAAAAGAATTTCACATTCAGAAATATGGCCAGGAGATTAAGCGGCAGGGCAAATTCCTCAAGACAGTTGCCGCCCCACATAAGAGAAATATAGGGAAGCAGGAAAAAGACTATCACGCCAAGTGCCTTGCCATGAGAAATGTACAATCGGGCAAGCTTATACATAAGAACAAGGGAAGTGTAAAGGGCAATAACCTGAAGAATATAAATACCGAAATGGCCCTGACTGATAAACTGGCCCAATGCCTGGACAAAAAAGAAATACGGTCCCTTGAGGTCATAAAAATCCCTGTAGGGAACCATACCGTTTAACATACCCCGTCCGACCAGCGTAAAGAAGCTTGCATCACATCCGTACCAGTGGTCATATAAAGGACTCGTCCATAGTGAAAATGCAAGAATGAACAGGACCGCAGCCGGTACAAGACCGGCATATGTTAAGATCCTTATTGTTTTATCGGAAAAAATGTGTTCTTTATTCTCCATATTGTACGTTTTCAGATGATGGGGATCACTAAGGGATCATCGCACAGGCTTCTTCATAGGATGTAAACACTTCAGCATTAAACCCGCATTCCCTTGCGGCCTTTACATTCGCCTCCGTATCATCAAAAAACAGGCATTCTGAAGGCTCAAGCCCATATGTGTCCGCAAGCAGTTTATATATCCTGTGGTCAGGCTTGGTCATCTTCACCTTATAGGACAGGATGCCCCCATCGGTAAGGGGAATGAAATCCATCTCCTCGGCACACTCCCTGTCTGCCTTCTGTGAGAAATTCGACAGATACAGAACCCTGTATCCTCTGCTCTTAAGATCACGTATCCATGACTTGGCATATCCGGTCTGTTTAAGCAGCCCCTTAAGGCTTGAAAAAATAACTCTTGTCTTATCCTCAACTTCCCTGTCATTTTCCGCAAACCTGTCAAGGATCTCCTCCTCTGACAGCACTCCCAGGTCATATTCATTCCAGTCGGGACTTAACACACTTGCTTTGGCCACGCGGTCGTTTATCTCTTCTGTGTATCCGAAGCCTGCTATATATTCCTTCCAGCGAAAGTAGACAAGAACATTTCCTATATCAAATATGATCGTTGTTATCATAAATGCGCTCCCGTAAACAGTATCTCGGCGATGTCCTTGCCAAGATCATCGGTTACCCTCACCTCATAGAAGCAGTTCCTTCTGCCATCCTTAATAAGCCTGGCCTCCGCATAAAGCACATTGCCCTTACTTGCCGACATAAAGTTAGCCGAAGTCGACAGGCTTACCGTAGCCTCCTTCTTATCAAAATTGCTTGCCACGGCAAATGCCAGATCTGCGAGAGTGTATATGGCCCCTCCCATGATCCCACCGTAAGCGTTCCTGTGTTTATCCTCGAGTATCAGACTGCACTTGGCATAGTTGTCACCTATTTCATCTATAACCACACCGGTAAGCTCCGATGCATATACATCGTGTGCAAAAAGTTCACGTGCTTCTTCAAGCTTGCTTATATCTTCCATAACACCTTATCTCCTTAATTGTATTCCAATCCTGTCCTGCTTCTGCTCATTGTGCTTACATGCCGGTAAAGAGCCTGTATATATCTTCCTTACCTGCAGTAACCTTACCCTGTATCATATCGGAACTGCCGCCGCCCTTAGCACCGAAGGATTCCCTAAGTCTTGCTGCCAGGTCCCCTGAATCAAGATCCCTGCTGCCTGCATTGTAACGATAGCCCGACTCATCATTTCCGACAAATATGCCCACAAACCCGTCATACTTTTCGGTCAGGGCATTGTATACGTTCTTCATCACCGCTGCCGGTATATTGTCATCCGTAAATATGATCCGTTCTCTGCAGGCCTCTTCAAGCAGGTTTTTCTCCTTAATATCTGCAAGTTCCGACTTAAGGTTCACAATCTCTTCCCGGTAGGAATCAACTATTCCCGGTACATTGACCGCTTCGGTCGACATGCTCTTTGCAAGGTTTGTAAGAAGATCATGCTCCCTGTTCATATATTCAAGCGCCCGACGTCCGCACAGCATTGACACCCGGATCCCGCCCTTCCAGTTTATGACCGACAGTATCTTAAGGATGCCTATCTCACCGGTCATGGCAACATGCGGAGCACAGCATGCGCATATATCGACCTCATCCTTCTCACCGATGCTGATAAGCCTTACCTGCCCGTCTATTTCGATCTTGCTTCTGTAATCGATCCCCTTAAGTTCATCACGTGTAGGAAAGCTCACCTTTACGGGCACATTGGACCAGATCACCAGGTTTGCTTCGTTCTGAACCTCCATTAGCTGTTCAAAGCTTATCGCCCTGTTAAAGTCAACCGTCACGGGTCCTTTATCGCTCAAGTGAAAACCCACGTTATCCACCCCGAACCTTTTATGCATCAAACCGCTCAGGATATGCTCGCCCGAGTGATTCTGCATCCTGTCGAAACGGGGGCCCCAGTCAAGCTTACACAATAAATCAGTCCCTGCAGGTACCGGTTCCGATACTATATATCTTATTCTTATCCCTTCGGTCTCATCACCCGGAAAATCCTGTCCTCCGTAAGATGCCGACGAGCATGTATTACGTCCGGATATGATCCCGTCAAGAACTCTCACCCTCTTTTCGTTATCACACAGCAGGAGTTCCCCTGTATCCGCATTCTGGCCGCCTTCCTCCGGGAAGAATATCGTATCTTCAAGTTCAACATAATTCCTCCCCTTATCATCCGTTCCCGCATCCGTAACAACTGTCTTAAGTTCTTTTATATAGCTGTCCCTTTCATATATCCTGCTCATGTGAACCTACTCATCCGATCCTTCGCCGCCTTCATTTTCACCGCCTTCATGGCCGCCTTCCTGACCCTGGTCACCACCATTGTCCCGGCCGCCTTCCTGATCCTGCTGCTCTTCCTGTTGCTGCTGTTGCTGCTGTTGTTGCTGCTGCCACTGCTGCCATTGCTGCCACATATCCTGCTGTCCTGTGTTCTGATCACCCTCCGGCTTCTCCTGCTGCTCTTCCTGTTGTCCCTCCTGCTGTCCTTCTTCACCTTCGCCGTTCTCTTCACCTGTCTGTTCCGTGGGAGTGGGCACGGGTGTTATCACAGGGAACATACCGGCCGGGAAGCTCGGTATAACAAAGGTATAATCATCCGCTTCGATCTGGGTATTCTGCGGAAGTGTGGGTGTTTCGGTCATTATATCCTTGTATTCTCCCTTGGGTTTTACATAATGCACTACGAATTCACCCTCATCCGAAACTCCGGGAACCGGATGATGGATTATATAATCAAGAATATCCTTATAAGCACTCGATTTATAGTGAAGACCGTCTCCCGAATCATACTCCTTCTTTATCGACCCGTTCTCATCCTTAAGGATAGAAGCAATATTGAGATAATACAGTCCCTTATCCCTGGCCATTTCAAACAGGAAGGTGTTGTATTTATCCACCCACTCATTCTTTACCGAGCCCCTGTAACGGCCGTTGTCGTCAACGGGCCATATGGACATAAGTACCACCTTACGGTTATTCCCGGCAAGGCTCACTATCTTATCAACCAGTTCCTCGTAGGTTGCCTTATATTTTTCCTCGGTAAGACCGTTTAAGCCGTTAACTCCATAGCAGACGTAAATCACAGGCTCCGAATGAGCCTTAAGATAATCACTAAGCGTATATCTGTTTCCTGAATTCTGGGTAAAAACAGTTGACTGGACCTGCCAGTGGGATATACCCACTTTTGCAAGGGCGTTGGAATCCGATATGTATCCGTAACTGACCATCGCGACTGTTCTTGAATCGCCCAGGAAGATACAGTTATTCATATATCCTTCCCTTGTATCGGCATTGTAGGCCAATATGGTAGGATCTTCCTCTTCCTTCTCATTCTGCATAATGATAGAGTCATCTTCCGTTGCGGGTGCCTCCACCATGTTACCCTGTTCATCTATGATATAGATGATATCGCTGCCTTCCTGTACAACAGTACTCTCTTCGGTCACGGGTGGTCTTAAGGCCACGATCACAAGAGCGATTATTACGACTAACAGAACAGCACTTCCAACCGCATATTTATTCCTGAGAAAGTCAAGCACGCGGTTCTTCCGCTTATCTTCAATTAATAAAACCTTGTTCTTTGGAGCACTCATGGTACCTATTCTACCACATTTTCATTCCGACTTCATCATTATCTTCACACGGCGCGAAATAACTACCTGAGAGTAAGTAAAGCATGATCTATAACCTTGCGTATGATATCCTCAGCGGTAATGTGGCTCTCGGTTTCTTCATTATTATCGTTTATCGAATAGCTTATCCTTGCAGCCTTACCCAGTACAACATTTTTACCGTATCTTGCCATCAGTTCCGAA
This sequence comes from Lachnospiraceae bacterium, assembly GCA_045131145.1. GTDB lineage: Bacteria > Bacillota > Clostridia > Lachnospirales > Lachnospiraceae > UBA2868. The sequence continues at coordinate 5,495 of JBGUQP010000280.1, forward strand.
ACACGCAGACGGGCCTGTGAATTCTCGGCTCCCAATGCCACGACCACAATATCATGGTCCGTTCCGTTCACATTCACCGTCAGGGATGTTATCAGGCAGGCTCCCGATTTATCTGTTGTTCCTGTTTTAAGTCCGTTGACCTCCTCCATGTTATAAAGGAGGGCGTTGGTATTCTTAAGGTCTCTCTTAAGAGTGGGCATCTTAGCTGTTTTAAGGGAAGTTATCTCCTTTATCTGCGGATAAGTATTAAGAATATGGGCACACATCCTAAACATATCGTACCCGCTCATCATGTTCTGGGTCTTGGCCGGAATGATAGTCTCCGTATAGACAGGAAGACCGTTTGGATTATGGAATGAAGCTGAATTAAGCCCCATCGCCCTTGCCTTGTCATTCATCATGTTGACAAATTCTTCTTCCGAACCTCCTACATATTCGGCAAGTGCCAATGCACACTCATTGCTCGAAGGAAGAAGCGCTCCAAGAATAAGCTCAGATACGGGAACCTGCCAGCCTGCCTCAAGGGCAACAAATCCGTCCTGCGATCCCGACATGGCGGC
>JBGUQP010000281.1:0-7062 GCA_045131145.1 Lachnospiraceae bacterium
ACGATCGGAAAGGGTAATAAAAAGCAGGAAGCAGGTTCTTAACCTTCTTCTTGCCAACCATGATGTAAGATGTTTTTCGTGTGCCAAGGCAGGAAGCTGTTCTTTACAGGATCTGTCCAATGAATACGGGATAACCGGATCGGTATACAAGGGTAATGATGCCAGGATCCCGGCTAAAAAGGAGAATCCCTTTTTGACATATTATCCCGAGCTGTGCATTAACTGCCAGCGGTGCGTCAGCACCTGCAATAAGATTGCAGGAAACGGAGTCCTTCATAATGCCAAGCTGGGGACACGAACCCTGATCGATGCCCCGTTTGGTCCGGACTGGAAGGAAACTGCCTGTGAATCCTGCGGCAATTGTGCTCAGGCTTGTCCTACTGGTGCACTGGTGGCCAAGAACAAGAAGAAGTACCAGCCAGGCCGTATAGATAAGGTTCTGACTACATGCCCTCACTGTGCGACAGGCTGCCAGTATTATCTTATCGTCAAGGACAATGTGATAGTGGATACGGAACCGGCACCGGGGCCGTCCAATAAGGGAATGCTGTGCGTAAAGGGACGTTTCGGGTCCTTTAATTTCGTTCATTCTCCCGAGCGGCTTAAGTATCCTCTTATTAAGGACAGAAGTACCGGTGAATTCAGACAGGCATCATGGGACGAGGCCATGAGCCTTGTCGCGGACAGGCTTCTGAGTATCAAAAGAGAGTATGGTCCCGATTCGCTTGCAGGCTTTGCCTGCTCCCGCTCCACCAATGAAGATATCTATATGCTCCAGAAGATGGTACGGTGTGCTTTTGGGACCAATAACGTGGACAATTGTGCGAGGGTGTGCCATTCGGCATCAGTCCATGGGCTTGCCATGACCCTGGGTTCAGGGGCAATGACCAATCCGATCGCCGATATAACGGAAGATGTTGATGTGATCCTGCTCGTCGGTTCCAATCCGGAGGAGGCCCATCCCGTTGTGGGGATGCAGATAAGGCAGGCGGTCGCACGCGGAACAAGGCTCATTGTTGTGGATCCTCGTGACATAGGACTGTCGAAACAGGCGGATATACATCTTAAGCTTAAGCCGGGAACCAATGTTGCATTCGCGAACGGTATGATGAACGTTATCATAAATGAGGGACTCTGTGATGAAGAATTCATCAGAAACCGGACGGAAGGGTTTGAGGAGCTGAAGGAAATAGTTATGGAGTATACACCCGAGAAGGTGGGTGAGATATGCCATATAGATCCGGACCACTTAAGGGAAGCAGCCTTAATGTATGCCAAGGCAGATAAAGCCCCCATAATCTACTGCCTTGGGGTGACCGAGCATTCAACAGGCACCGAGGGTGTCATGTCAATGAGCAATCTGGCAATGATGGTCGGCAAGATCGGACGGAGCGGATGCGGGGTAAATCCCTTAAGAGGTCAGAACAACGTTCAGGGAGCCTGTGACATGGGTGCAATGCCGGGTAACTTCCCGGGATACCAGAAGGTGACCGATGAAGCTGTTATGAGTAAGTTCGAAAGGGCGTGGGGGGTGACTCTCAATAAAAAACCCGGTGTCTTTGCGACCGATGTTTTCGGTGCGGCTGTGAGGAAGGAGATCAGGGGACTGTTCATATTCGGAGAGGATCCGGTTGTTACCGATGCCGATCAGAACCATGTAAAGAAGGCACTTAAGAGCCTTGACTTTTTGGTGGTCGACGATCTTTTTATGACAGAGACAGCAATGCTCGCCGATGTTGTACTGCCCGGGGTCAGCTATGCCGAAAAAGAGGGAACATTCACAAATACCGAAAGAAGGGTACAAAGAGTCAGAAAAGCGGTAAGGCTTGAGGGTGAAATGCGCGCCGATACAGCTATTTTTATGGATATCATGAACCGGATGGGATATGATCAGCCATATCTTACTCCGGATGAGATAATGGATGAGATAGCATCTGTCACACCGAGCTTTGCGGGAATAAGCCACAGAAGGCTTGATCGGGAAAAGAACGGGCTGCAGTGGCCCTGTACGGACAGGAAACATCCCGGAACCCCGATCATGCATGTCGGTACCTTAGCAAGAGGACTTGGATGGTTCTATCCTGCAAGATATGTTGAAAGTGCGGAACTTCCGGATGAAGAATATCCGTTCATACTGATGACGGGCCGTATTCTTTATCACTACAATACAAGAGCCATGACCGGGAGGACTCCCGGACTTATGGAGAAGGAAGGCAGGTCCTTTATCGAGATGAACAAGGAGGATGCGGGAAGACTGGGTATAAGAGACGGAGAACTCATCAGGGTATCATCAAGACGGGGAGCTCTTGTCACTACCGCAAGGGTGGGGGACAAGGTTTCGGTTCGCGAAACCTGGATGCCCTTCCACTTCCCTGACGGTAATGCAAATGTGCTTACCAATGCTGCTCTCGATAAATATGCGAGAATACCCGAATATAAGGTATGTGCGGTTAGGCTTGACAAGATAGAGTAGGATGAGTCAGTCATTTACGATTATGCTTGTATCCTCATCCTCTTCCCGAAGCTTTGATATATCAAGATTGCCGGGATCCTGTCCTATGTAGGCGCTTATACCGCCGTCAATATATATTATCTGACCGTTTATGAAATCCGAGGCCGGTGATGACAGGAATACCGCAAGGCCTTTCAGTTCATCGGCATGCCCCCAGCGCTGTGCCGGGGTTTTGGACCTTATAAAACGGTCGAAGGGGTTCATGGAACCGTCCTCACCCTTTTTGCGAAGGGGCGCCGTCTGTGGGGTGGCAATGTATCCGGGACCTATGCCGTTGCATTGAATGTTGTACTGCCCGTATTCCGAGCAGATGTTCCTTGTCAGCATCTTGAGTCCCCCCTTTGCCGCTGCGTATGCGGATACAGTTTCGCGGCCGAATTCACTCATCATGGAACAGGCGTTTATGATCTTGCCGCCTCCCTTTTTTATCATGCCGGGGATCACTGCCTTTGAGCAGATAAAGGGACCGGTCAGATCCACATCTATTACTCTGTTCCAGTCTTCAAGGGACATCTCGGTCATCGGTATCCGTTTTATGATACCGGCGTTGTTTATAAGAATATCAATTGTTCCCAAGCGGCCTTCAACATCTTTGACGAAGGCCGTTACTTCTTTCTCATTTGTAACGTCACACACAGCGCCGTATACATCAAACCCCAGGGCCTTGTATTCCTCGATCGCCTTATTTACCCTTTCTTCGTTTGAACTGTTGAAAGCAACTCTGGCTCCGGCTTCCGCAAGGGCTTTTGCATACTCCATTCCGAGTCCGTATGAAGCTCCTGTTACCCAGGCTGTTTTTCCTTTAAGACTGAAGCTGTCAAGTACACCTGCCATTTTCTTTCCTCCTTATGTCGGTTTTTGGCTTTCATGATCTGCTTTATACTACCTGATGCTGTCACAAACAGATACTCAAATTATAAATCAGGCCGACGGGATTTTGTCAAACAAAAAGCTCTGTGATTTTTAACTAAAATGTTAGTTGATTTTATGTGTATTATTACATATTTACACCTGACATGCTAGCATGCTATTATGTTAGCGTATTAACATGTTAGCCCCGAGAGGGCAGCGATCAACTGAAATCAATAGGAGGAAGAATTTATGAAGAGGAAAGTATTATCGATCGTTTTGGCAGCAACAATGGTTGCATCAATGCTCAGTGCATGCGGGCTTCAGAGCGCAGAACCTGCAGCACCCGCCGCAGAGCCCGTACAGGAGGCGCCTGCAGAGGAAGCTCCTGCTGAAGAGGAGGCACCTGCAGAGGAAGAGGCAGAGGCACCTGCAGAGGAAGAAGCAGCAGAGCCTGAAGCGGCAGCTGCAAACGATCCCAAGGTTACATTTGTTATGGCAGAGGTTAACCCTCTTGATACTATCGTTGGTATGACCGATTCCAAGTTTAAGGAAGAAGTTGAGAAGTTATCGGGCGGTTCTATCGAGATCGACCTTCAGGCAGGCGGTGTTCTCGGCTCAGAGAACGATATCCTTGACGGTATGCTCGCTGACAACGGTATCTGCGATATCTCCCGTATTTCGGCATTCTCACTTACAAGCTACGGCGGAACCAAGTCGCTGCTTCTTTCACTTCCTTATACATTCGTAAACAGGGATCACTTCTGGAATTTCGCTCAGTCTGATCTGGCTCAGGAATTCCTTGAGGAGCCTCAGAAGAACGGCGCAGGCGTACGCGGCCTCTTCTACGGTGAGGAAGGTTTCCGTCATTTCTTTACATCTAAGGACATCAAGGGCATCGAAGACCTTGCAGGTATGAAGATCCGTGTTTCTAATGACCCTGTTATGAACGGTCTTGTTGAAGGTCTTGGCGCATCACCTACAGTTGTTGCTTTCGGCGAGCTTTACTCAGCACTTCAGACCGGCGTTGTTGATGCAGCTGAGCAGCCTATCGCAAACTATAAGTCAAACGCATTCCCTGAGGTTGCCAACACCATGATCCTTGACGGACATACACTTGGTGCTATCGAAGTCGTTATCACTGACTCTGCTTGGGATAAGATGACTCCCGCTCAGCAGGAAGCAATGATGGAAGCAGGTAAGCTTGCAGGTGAGTATTGCAAGGAGATCTCAGCCGACAAGGAAGCAGAAGTTCTTCAGCAGCTCAAGGATGAGGGATGCAACATCATCGAAGTTACCGATATCAAGCCTTGGCAGGATGCTGTAGCTAAGGTTATCGAGGAGCAGGTTAACACAGACGAGCTCAAGGACCTCTATCAGCAGCTTCTTGACCTTAAATAAGATTAACGAACCTTAACAAATGAAATGTTAATAAATAACCACTAACAAAGGGGCACTGCACCTGTTGCAGTGCCCTGATTTTAAAAGAAGGTAGAGATTATGTTTGAGAAACTTGATAAGATCAAGCCTTTGTATGACGGGGTATACAAGGTTGTTCTGGTCATATGTAAGCTGTTGTTAATAGCCGACATACTGATCACATCATTTGCGGTTTTGGGAAGATACATTCCCGCAATCCCCGATCCCTCATGGAGTGAGGAGGTCGTATTGACACTTATGTCATATATGGCCGTGTTGTCTGCAGCACTTGCGATAAGAAGAGGCGCACATATAAGGATGACGGCATTTGACCGTTATCTTCCGGAGAAGGTGCTTAAGGTACTCGATCTTGTGGCTGACATTATGGTTCTTGCCTTTGCGGTCGTTATGCTCGTTGTCGGTACCGACTATGCATCAACAATAGGATCCAAGGGTACATATGTATCAATGCCTTCGGTATCAAGGATATGGATGTATCTTCCTGTTCCGATCGCCGGCGGTGCCATGATCCTCTTTGAGCTTGAGACACTTTATGCACATATCAAATCAATAGTCCTTAAGACCGATTATATGGCGGGAGCTGTAGAGGATAAGGATGATGAAGTGGCTGCCGCACTTAAGAAGGCAGCTGAAGAAGAAGCCGAAAAGGCAGGAAAGGAGAGTGATAAGTAATGAGCATACAGACACTGGCTATAATCGTATTGCTCGGAAGCTTCCTGTTAATGGTTCTGCTCCGTTTCCCGATCGCTTATGCGGTAGGTATATCATCGGTTCTGTGTCTTTTAGTGCAGGGCCAGTCCCTGGCAACAATGTGCCAGTATATGGTCAAGGGTATTTCTTCGTTCTCCCTGATGGCGGTGCCTTTCTTTATTACGATGGGCGTCATAATGGGAACCGGCGGTATATCCGAGAAGCTTATAGCGCTGGCCGATTCGATAGTGGGATGGATGACCGGAGGAATGGCAATGGTTAACATCGTTGCATCTTACTTCTTCGGAGGTATTTCGGGATCTGCAGCAGCAGATACGGCTTCGATCGGTTCCATTCTTATCCCCATGATGGTGGATCAGGGCTATGATGATGACTTTTCAACGGCAGTTACGATAACATCTTCATGTGAAGGTCTTCTTGTTCCGCCCAGCCACAATATGGTAATTTATGCGATGAGTGCAGGCGGTGTTTCGGTAGGAGCCCTCTTCCTTGCGGGTTATATTCCGGGGGCCCTTCTTGCGGCATCCCTGATGGTAGGTTCTTATATCATCTCCAAGAAGCGTAAATATCCCAAGGGCGACAAGTTCTCGTTAAAGAGACTCGGCAAGCAGTTCATAACATCCTTCTGGGCACTGGCAGCCGTGATCATAGTCGTTATAGGTGTCGTTGCAGGTGTGTTCACCGCAACCGAGTCGGCAGCCATCGCGGTAATCTACAGCCTTATCGTTTCGGTATTTATCTATAAGGGCCTTAACTGGAAGGGCGTATGGAAGGTGCTTGACAAGTGTATCGATACACTGTCGATCGTGCTTATTCTGATATCGACATCTGCAATATTCGGATTCTGCCTTACAAGGCTTCACGTTCCGGATATGGCCAGCAAGGCGATCCTGGGTATCTCGTCTAATCCGTATGTGATCGCTATCCTTATCGACCTTATACTTCTGGTTCTCGGATGTATCATGGATATGGCGCCCATCATCCTGATAGCTACGCCTATCCTTCTTCCGATAGCGACATCCATCGGTATCACACCGGTACAATTCGGTATAATAATGGTGCTCAACTGCGGTATCGGTCTGCTGACACCTCCGGTTGGTGCAGTACTCTTTATAGGTTCGGCAGTCGGACATTGTAAAATGGAGAAGGTTGTCAAGGCGACACTTCCTTTCTACCTGTGTATGATAATCACATTGCTTCTGGTAACGTTCATTCCGGGAATAGCGATGTTTCTGCCTAATCTTCTCGGGAATTAACAAAGATTGCAGGTTTGCTTAAATGGAAACAGTGTTTAATTACAAATACCGTGTAAAAACATCAGATCTGTGGCAGGCGTCCATGTATTACGCTTATTCATCGTATATGGGCGTGGTGAATATTGTCTGCATCGTTGCGGCTATTGTCCTCATTATCAGCAGATGGACATTGGCATCGGATATCTTAAGGGCGGTTATGATCCTGTTTCTTCTGATGTTCACGGTTATCCAGCCTCTTGTTATCTGGCAGCGCGCGAAAGCCTTCCTGAACGGTTTATATCATGAGCTTGAGTT
>JBGUQP010000282.1:0-17384 GCA_045131145.1 Lachnospiraceae bacterium
GGTTTACCAATGAGTATTGCCGGACCAATAATACAAGGGATTCAAAAAGAAACAGTATACCCGGCTGGATCAATTTTCTTTTTGTTATAGATGTGGTTCAGCTGCTCCTTAACTTAGCTTTCGGACATGCCTTCTATCTTCAGGAGGTCGAAGCATACGGAAGACCGTATTTCATTATGAACCCCCTATTGGGCCAGACCTTCCATCGCATTGTATGCTATGGAGCAATGGCCATGGTAATGCTGACTTTTATTGTTAAATGCATCCGGGTACCGAGACTTTACAAAGAGCGCTATATCATCATACTCATCAGCATGATCTTCGGTACGATGTGGCAGACCTTCTATATTTTCTCAAGAACCCCTATCGACAGATCCATGATAGGATTCGCGGTATTCGGACTTCTGATCTTCTATTTCTCTATCTACTACAGGCCCTTACGTCTTTTGGACAGTATGCTCGCCGATATAGTAAATGATACAGGTGAAGCGGTCATTTTATACGGACCGGAGGGAAGGTGCATCTGGACAAACGAACCCGCAAAAGAGCTTACCGGGATAAAGTACGATAATCCCGAAAATGTTGCGGTTGCTTTCACAGATCTTTTCGGAGAGGTAAACAAACTGCCGGAAGAAAACGAAGTTGAGATCGCAAAGGGAACAGCCCCAAATGAGCGTTTTTACATGGTTTCCCGCGGGTCCTTCGAAGACAGAAATAATAAAAACCTTGGATCATACGTCCGGGTAAGAGATATAACGCTGGAAAAGCAGCGTATTGAGAAGGAAATGTATGCAGCCAATCACGATGCGCTCACAGGCGTATATAATAAAGAGCATACATTTAAAAAGATATCCGACAAATTGAAACAGCATGCTCTTAATGATTATTACATTGCCTCGATCACCATATGCGACTTCAAAATGTTTAACGATGTTTTCGGGCGTGAATTTGGCGATCAGGCTCTTAAGCAGGTGGCGGACTGGATGAGGATGTACTCCGATGAGACCTGTATATATGGCCGTATAGCAGGTGATTGTTTCGGGTCATGCCTTCCCAAAGCATCATTTGTTCAGGATATTGTTGAGAGCGATCTTTCACACTTCACCGTCAGGATGGGAGATATAGAACAGCACCTCGTTATCCATGTAGGCTTCTGTGAAATAGAGGACGATGATCAGGATGTTTCCATGCTTTTTGACAGGGCGCTTATGGCATCGGATTCAATAAGGAATGACTACAAAAGACATGTTGTATTCTTTGATAAAAAAATACGTGACAAGATGCTGTGGGATCAGGAGATCTCCGCCCAGCTGGGAACTGCCATAGAACAGAATCAGATAGTACCTTACTTACAGCCGATCGCCGACCGAAACGGAAAGATCGTGGGCGCTGAGGCTCTTGCCAGATGGATCCATCCCGAACACGGCTTTATGTCCCCGGCAGCTTTTATACCTTTATTCGAAGAAAACGGCATGATCACGGATATGGATAAACATATCTGGAGATCGGCATGTAAGATCCTGTCGGATTGGGAGAAAAAACATCCCGATCTCTTTATCTCTGTAAATGTCTCTCCCAAGGATTTTTACATGACAGACGTTCTTGCAGAGATCATGAGCTATGTACTAGAGTATGATATAGATCCTCAAAACCTGCGCATTGAGGTTACGGAGACTACAATGATCCGGGATACCGAGGACAGGATGGCGATCCTTGAAGAATTCAGAAAACAGGGCTTTATTGTGGAAATGGATGATTTCGGAAGTGGTTATTCCTCCCTTAATATGCTCAAGGATATGCCTGTTGACGTATTGAAGATCGATATGAAATTCCTGGGCAGATCAAGCGATGAACAAAAAGCTAACATTATCGTAAAGAACGTCATAAGACTCTCAAAAGATCTGGCCATTGTCTCACTTGCCGAAGGTGTAGAGACCATCGAGCATTTTGATAAGCTGAATGAAATGGGTTGTAATCTCTTCCAGGGATACTATTTTTCAAAACCGGTACCTCTGTCTGACTTTGAAGCCATGCTTGAGAAGGAATAAATTTTTATATGAATGAATATGATGAACGTTACAGCACCGCAGAGGATGCGATCCATGATGCATTTTTTGTACTGCTGAAAGAGAAAGAACTTGAGAAAATAACCGTGTCCGATATTGTCAAAAAGGCAGGAATTGTAAGAAGTACATTCTATAATCATTATGAAAATGTACCTGCACTTATGGAAGCTGCCGAAGACAGGACAATAAACGATATCTTTAAAATGATGGAGAGCTTTCATCCGAAGAATGACAGGGATATGTGCCGGTCTTATTTTCTTGCCATCTGCAATTATACGAAGAAGAATCCCTTCGTTGCCAATCTGCTCAAAAGTCCCAGGGGCGACGCATTCTTTGAGAAGGCTATAAGGATGTTCCATAAGTATGTTAGCGAGCTTACATCATCATCACAAAACCGAAAGCAGTCAAAGGAAACCTTTTCTTATCTTATCGCGGGAATGATCGGTACAACCATCGGCATCCTGCACAAATGGATATCGGAGAACTTTTTCGAGTCCCCCGATGTACTTTCCGATATTCTGGCACAGATATTTATAACAGGTTTCCTTCCATACCTGTAAATGAATTTCTTTATGCAGGAATGTCCTCAAGGACCTTAGCCCGTATTATCTTTGAGGTCGCATTTCTGACAAAAGGGTTTTCACGTATTATAAGAGATGTTATCTGCCTGTATGTCGGCTGGATCTTATTATATTCATCAACGAAGCCCTGTATCGCATCTCTGACAGCATCAGCGTCCATTCCCTTAGCTTCCGCAATCTCCTTCTCGGGATATATCCTTGCTGTAAGGCCGTTGTTTTCGCCCGTAACAATGACCTCGGCAACAAGCGGTGACAATGCCAGCTTATTCTCTATCTCTTCAGGTGAGATGTTCTCACCATTTGAAAGGATGATGAGGTTCTTGACTCGACCGTTTATAAAGAGGAACCCGTCCTCATCGATATAGCCCTTATCGCCTGTATGCAGCCATCCGTCCTTAAGAGCTGCATCTGTTTCATCGGGCATCTTATAGTAACCCTTCATGACCGAGCTTCCGCGTACAAGTATCTCGCCATTCTCGAACTTTATCTCAACATTGGGAAGAGGCCTTCCTATGGAACCTGCCTTATGGTCGGCAGGCGTATTGGAGCTTATAACTGGTGAGCATTCGCTCATGCCGTAGCCCTCAAGCACATCAACCCCGTATTGTGCAAACTTCTCAATATAATAAGGATCAAGATGGGCACCACCCGTGAAGATTATGCGAAGGTTACCGCCGAAGACATTCTGAGCCAGTACCTTGGCAGGTATATCGGGACCTGCCGCCGCCAACCTTTTATATATCGATTCGATCATGAGCGGGACCATGAGCATGACCTCTGGCTTAAAAATGCTCATGTTCCGTACCATGTGAAGGAAAGAATCATTGATACATACAACGGCACCCAGCGAAAATCCCTTTAACCAGTCCATCACAAGACAGAAGGCGTGATGTATGGGCAGGACGCTTAAAAGAGTGCGGCCCGGTTCAACCGTATACTGTACAGCTTCCACGTTGGATACAAGATTAGCCTGCGTAAGCATCACTCCGTTGCTCTTTCCGGTCGTACCTGAGGTGAAGATGATCGTGGCAATATCGCTTTCGCCCCTTCCCTCTACATCATCCGCACCCATGCCGGATCCCTTAAGTAAGGACAGGGCCTCTTCTTCAAGAAACCAAATATCCTTAACTCCGGGACATGACTCCTTCACTTTATCCGCAAATCCCACTAACTTGGGACTTACGAAGAGGGCTTTGGAATCCGACCGGTTAATCAGGTCGATAAGGTCTTCGGCCGGAAGGTTAACATCAAGGGGAACTGCGACATTATCACCTGTTGTGATGCCAAGATAGCACTGCATCCAGTACACGGAACTCGTGCCGATGAGCGCGATATGATCACCCGAATATCCCTCCGTAAAAAGTCCCTTTCTGATCGCTGTTGCCGCCACGTCAAGCTCTTTATAGCTTATCTCTTTAATATCCTTTTTCTCAAGCCAGCGTATGGCCGTCAAAGTCCCAAATTCCTTACTGCACTTATCCCATAATGTTCTTATATTCTTCATCTTAAGCAGCCTCCAAACCTTTTAGAAGGTCAAGTGCTTCGTTAATGGTGAATATCTTAAGTACACTCTCCTCTTCAAGTTCCACGTCGAAGGTATCCTCAAGCTCTCCCAAGAATGACATAAAGTCAAGTGATGAAAATCCAAGGTCCTCACGAAACTTCATCTCACCGCTTATCTCCTCCGGCCTGACCTCGCAATACTGTGCTACGATCCTCTTGAATTCTTCTTCTCTTTTCATAATACTTCTTCCTCCTTTATCTATTTAATTTAGTTCCTACACCGTCTCCATGATCTCTCCGACCGTCTTCTGAGGGTCGGATATTCCCATAAAGAGTATCCTCATCATGTAGTAATATAAAAGCTCCATATCCTTCTCTGAAAGGCTTGCCACCTGATAGTGGTATGAGAAATTCATCCCGCCGTCCGCCGTATGCGATACCGTCAGGTACATCTTCTTGGTGGCCGCTCCGTTAGCAAACCATTTGGAATGCTGGCCTATATCCTTAAGAAAGGGATTGTCCATCTTAACCGGCATTGGCTGGTATGTAAGATAGCAGCTTTCATACCTCGTATCATCCGGCGTATTGTACCTTTTCTTCATCTCTTCCCGTATAAGGGCCGGATCGTAATTACTGTGCATGTATATCCTGTTCTGCACATTCTGTATCTCATAAGCCGCGGCAAGGAATTCCGTATCAGGTGTGATCACGGTCCTGCAGGGGAACATGATCGTCCGGCTCCCGCCCGAGGTCCACTCATCATGTGTCGATCTTCTTGAAATAAAGTTCTCTATCGTGATGTCCTCCTGGCCGCCATTTACCTTGGATAAATAAGTCCGCATCCCCAGCAGTATCAGGTTTGTCATCGATATCTGGTGGTTCATGCAAAAATCCATAAGCCCCTTTGTGGGATCCGGTTCAAGTATGTAATCTTTGACCGCCACCATCAGGTTATCCCGTTCAAAGTCAGCCGCGCGAAGTTTCTTATTCTTATGTTTCTTTCTAGACTTTTCAAGGACTGACTTTCCCTGAATGTCCGAATACAGGGGCTCGCCGAGGGCATCCAGCTGATCGTCCCAGAATTTCTTATCCTTCGCAAAACGCTTCTCATTTGATGCTCTTGCCAGGTCGGATTCAAGTACGGTCTCAAAGTCGGCAAGATCAGCGGGATATTCCGATCCGAACCTGTAATGGGTGTAAAGCGACATGATATCGTTTATCATGACCACTATGCCGCATGAGTCGATAAGCCTGTGATCCATATGTACGAAGAAGCCGTTATATCCTTCGGGAAGCCTTAACATTATGAATTCACACATGGGAATGTCATCACCGTCAAAGGTTTTATATGCCCATTTCTGCATTTCATTATCGGCATCCTGCATGGTCATTCCCGACATATCCTTAAGGGGTATATCCCGGGGATCCTTTTTTTCTAAGTACTGCATTATTTTTCCATTCTTGTCAGGCTTTACAAAACGCAGTCTTAAGCATCCGTATCTTTCGATCTCAAGCTGGATACATTTTTTTAAAAGCCCGAAGTCGAGCTGTACCTTCAGTGAAGCTACAACGCTCAAGCCCGAGACCTGCTGAGTCCCGTACTGCCTGATCCATTCATAATGCATATTCTGTGCTGCTGTGAGGGGGTATGTTTTTCTCATGGTGCTTTTCCTCGATCACTTTTTCTTTTAATGAAAAGCACACTAACACAAGAAAGGGGGGTATTTCTACCCCCTTTAAGACTTAATGAACACATTATGCTAAATTGACCGAGAGATATCGAACAGATCTGTCAGATGTGTTTGATAACCGTATATTCAATCATTGGCTTTAAAAAATTCCGTTATCCTGCCGCGGTACTCCTTCTCTTCAACATAAGGGCTGCACATATGCCTGGCCCCCCGGACGATCATGAGATCCTTACCCGAACGGCACATTTCATAATTCTTTACGGAATTATGAGCCTTTACATAGGTATCGTCGCTTCCGTGGAAGAAAAGGATCGGTATTCTGCATTTGGAGAGGGCTTCTTTTGTATTCGCATCGGACATCTTAAATCCTGCAAAGAGACGGCAGAAAAGATCGACCCTTAAAAGCAGGAGCTCTATCCACTTTATATGGAACCATTCCTTTGCGATATCCCTAAGCTGCTGCTTCATTGAACAAAAACCGCAGTCACAGATAAGTCCCTTAACATTTCCGGGAAGTTCATGACCCGAAGCCATAAGGATCGTGGCTGCTCCCATTGATTCACCGTAGAGATAGATGGGAAGGTCGTTCTTATTATTCTCGTCAAGCTGCCGGACCCATTTAAGAATATCCCGGTGTTCTCTGGCACCGAAGGTTATATATTTACCTTCGCTCAGTCCGCAGCACCTCTGATCTATGAACAGAAGGTCACAGCCATTCTCATGAAGGAACCTTGCCATATTTGCAAAATCACCGAAGCCGCTCCCCCGGTAGCCGTGGCTAAGCAGGAGGATACGCTTAGGTTTGTCAGCCGGAAGATAACATGCGTGCAGACGCAGACCATCATCGGAAATGATATATCTGTCTTTCATGACTCCGCTTTCGTAACTTAGTTGGCACCACGCCCTGCCTTCTTCGTATTTAGCTTCATAACCGTTTCTCGGATGGTTTATCTGTGCGTGCTTAAGGCCGAACCACTTACGCTTGTTCCTTACTTTCTTATCACCCGCATATACAATGAATTTAAAAAAAGGATATCCCAGTAACAAAAAAGTGCAAAGTACCGAAAGGAACAGAACTATATTTATACATATTTTTCTTATATCGGCTTTTCTTCTCATTTTCAGATTCAGCGATTTGTAATGTAAAATGCTGTTATAAAATACAGTATTAAGAGTACGATATAATGTACCGATACAACTCTGTTGTTTTTTTGTCCATGGCAACACTGACGCTTCCCGGATCTGTATCCTCAGTCTTTTCTCTCCGCCTTCATTGCGGTCTTCCTGTCGTACATGGCCTTGTCCGCTTTTTTGAATACATCGTCCACCGTTCTGTCCACAGTCTTATCGAACTTATAATATCCTATTGCGGCGGATATCTGTTCCCAAGGCTTAAGGGTATCATCATTCTGTACCTGTACAAGACGGTCATTAAAATCATCTATCAGCTGGTCAACGCATCTGTAGTCATGATTTTTCAGCACCACAATGAACTCGTCCCCGCCGATACGGAATACAGGCGAGTGATCAAATATTTCACAAACCAGCATACAGAGTCTTCTTATGGAAATATTGCCCTTCTCATGCCCGTAGGTATCATTTGTTCTCTTTAAAAAGTTAAGGTCTACCATTGCAAGACCAAATTCATTAAAGCCGTCCTCCAGATCAGCTTCAAGCTTTTTGACTTCATGATCGTAAGCCATCTTATTCCTTATCCCGGTAAGCGAATCCTTGATAGCCATCTCCTCCATCGACTGGGCCTTTCGTTCGCTTTCTTTCAATGCGACCTGTGTATCTATTAATGCATTGATGTTTGAATTCATATCCGCTTCCATCTGTTTCATGGAAGAGAGCAGCCCTGCTATCTCATCGTGTGTTGTTATCTGTAGCTTTTCAAACGCATGGTGTACCACATCATTGTTTTCCGAACAATAATTCTTAGCTGTATCTGAAAGCATTTTCACGGGTTTTACCACATTCCTGCCCACATACCATAATGCGATCGCAAGTATGAATACTGTAAGGCCCAGCATCGCAAGCGCAGTATTTACAACATAGCTTCTCTCTTTTGCTTTTATATCATTCATGGAGATATCAACACACAGATGGGCGACGAGTTTACCGTCTTTCATGACAGGATAACCGGCAGTAACCAGCCAGCCGTATACATCTTCATTTGTTATTGTCGCAGGAACTATTGGATTGTTTTCGTCGGGCCAGATACCGTCTTCAAAAGAATCCATACACCCGGGAGGGCATTCGTCTTCTCCGTATGCACCGTCTACCAGGTAAAGCGCATGCTTTACATCCAGCTTGTATATAGACAAATAAAAGCAATCAACGTTGTAGATATCCTGATATGCTCTGAATTGCTCCTGAAGATCTTTAAAAGCCTGAAGATCCCGCACGCCCTCATAATTCGCTATATAGTCGTTCCATTCATCGGATCCCCATTCCGTGCTTGGAACTACATTATCTATGCCGTTATAAATATCCAAAATGGCGTTTTTAACCTCAAGAACCTCATCCGGATCGATCGTACGTACTACGGCTTCCGTGATCTTCTCTGCCTTGTCACCGTATTCCTCATCTATGATACTTGTTGCTATCCTGTTCACGGAAAAAATAGCCAGGGCACCAATCAGGAAACATATGAGAATTACGCCTATGGTCATTTTAGTCTTAAGTGAAATGAGTTTTATTTCCTTCACGTTTATCATCCCGATGGAATCTTTAGTTAGCTTTCATAGCATCAGAGCCTCGTTATTATTATACCATAATGATCTGTCTATACTCAATTCCGTTATGACCGTACGGGGTTAATCAAAAGTGGGGATATGACCTGCCCGGATATGAAAACAAGGAATCACTTCCTTGAGTTCAAAGTATTCGCTTCTGCCCATGCCCTTTAGGGTATGGGAGCCCGTCGGCTCTGCGTGCCCTGCGGGTATTGAGGCATCAAGAGGAATCCGTTAGGATTCCTTACAAATTTATCTGCTTTAATTATACCACGTGTGAACCTAAGATTAATCAAAAATCCGCTTAAATACGCTGTAATTTGTTGTATCTACTGCCGGACAGTATACTGCAAACTCGATCTTTTTAAACAGTTTGGGAAATTCATCAAGTGCTGTCCTATATGCTCTTGCAACAACCTCAGGATCATTCTGAAAGGCACCGCATCCGAAAGCTCCCAGAACGAGGATGTCTACTTCCTTATGTGCTGCAACCGTAAGCATGTGCATAGCCCGCTTCACATGGTATCCGAACAGCTCCGCATTATTCATGTATGTTTTCCGGGCTGCTTAAATCCGGAATAACATGAAGCAGCTCACCGCCTTCACAGAGCGGTATCCCCAATCGGTTTGCACAGGCCGTTAAGGATGACACTCCGCTTACTGCCTGCGTTTTTATCTGATATGCACGGCACTTTGCCTTATCTTTTCTAGGAAGGATCAGGACATCCGACTCCTTAATAAGCCTTACCGCTTTAAGAGTCAATTCCTCCGGATCTCCTGTTCCCACACCTATTCCGTATATTTCACCGCTCATTTAATATCCTTTAAATCCTGAATCTTTCAACTGTGCCGTCAAGGCGACGCGAAAGATTCTTAAGTTCCTTTCCGGACGCCTCCACCTCATTGCCTTCATCACTGAAGCGATTGGCGATCTCAAGCATTTCCGCACAGTCTTTTAATACATTGCCTGTCTGTTCGCTCTGCATTCTTGCTTCAGAGGACATCTCAGCCGCTACTTTTTCAATATTCAAAAGCGACGAAGCCATGGCATTTATCTGGTCATTTATAAGGGATATCTCCTCACTGATATTTTCAAAAACATCTTTTGTTCTGCCTACAGCCTGATTTCCGTTCGAAATCCTGTCTATGCTCTCCTCTGCCGAACGGGAAACTTCCGCCATAAGTTGTTCAAGTGACTGGGTTGTATTGACAATGTTTACTGCAGAATCAGCAGTCTGATCTGCGAGCTGTCTTATCTCCTCTGCCACAACGGCAAAGCCCCTTCCTGCTTCACCCGCCCTCGCTGCTTCGATAGACGCGTTAAGTGACAAAAGGTTAGTCTGCGAAGCAACCGAGTTTATAACATCTATCATTTCCTTGATCCCGTTTATACCTGCTTTCATGTTGTTTACAGCCTGAGTGAGCTGGCCGGATATTTCGGATACTTCATTCATGGTCTTTGTCATTCCCGTGATCTCCGATCTTCCGTCCTTGATGTTCTCGTACATATCGCCTATCTGACCCCTTACACTTTCGGCTGTCATCCCGGCATTTTGAATATCCTTGTTGAGTGATTCTGCATTTAATGCAAGTGTTGAAATGGATTCAGACATTTCGGTCATGGTCATTTTAAGGTTGTGAATTGATTGATTCTGCTCGTGTGCAAGATTCCCGAGACGTACTGCAGCCGATTCATTTGTATCAGCCTTCTCATCAACGGCACTTACTGCATCTACGATATGCGCAATAACATCCCTCAGTGCATCTGCGAACTGATCCACTTTCGAAGACATTATACCGAATTCATCCTTAGATTCAATGCGTGACCGTTCCGTAAGATCCATATCATGCATGCGATCGATCATGTTGGTGATACGCCCTACCGGACGAAGCATCACAAACAGCATCAGATATACTATTATACAAATGATGATAGTAGACACGGCAGAACTTATGGCAATAGAGATAATGAGAGAACGCGAAGCCTTTTGCACATCCGCCTTGTCCGCAACCAGGATCAGGGCAAAGTTGGTATCCGGTACTTCGTCCACCAGTACATACTGTGCACCGACATTGATTATGTTATCGAATTTTCCTGAGGAAATTGCGGAAGCTGCCGCTTTGCTCACCTCATCGGTAAGGCTTCCTATCTCCTGTCCGTTCTGATCCGGATAACGGCTGTTTGAAAGAACGACATTCGCCACACGATCAACAGCATATACATAACCGTTATCATATATCTTTTTTTGCGTCAGGATATCATTTACTTCATTAAGCTCAACATCGGCACAAATAACTCCTATAACTTTCCCGTCTTTATCTTTTATATTTGAAAACCCGGAAATGATATAGTCATTAGTATTTGCATCCACATAGACCTCACCGAATGTGACTTCGTCGGCTTTCAAGCCGTCTATATACCAGGGACGTTCCTTCATCACCCAGTCCTCATCCGGCGTCCACATCTTGTCAATGTATATTCCGCTCTCCAGTCCACCGTAGATTCCCGCAGGGATGATGTCGAGATATGCATCTGCTATACCAAAAAGATAATTATAAATATCATCTTCTGTTTCGCAAGATCTGTCCACAGAAGTCTTTACGTTTTCCAAAATGCCTTTTACGCGCCGGATATTTGATGATATCTCGAATCCCACCGAAGAAGAAACTTCTTTCAGGTGTTCATCTGCCTGTTTATCCATCATGTTTCCTGTTCGTATCACTGTGATAGATAATGTGATCATATTGAAGATGAGAACCACGGGAAGCACCACGAGGATCATTTTCTTTCTGAGTGAAAGGCTGCCTTTTTTCGATGATTTCATTACTATACCTCCTGCTAAAATATATAATCTCAAATCATTTTACTGAATCAAGCTGACTCTGGATCTCACTGATCACTTTTCGAAGTCCCGCATCTTCCATTCTTTTTAGCATTTCGGGAATGACCTTATCCGGATCTTCTTTCCCGGTATATAATTCCGGTTTATACTCTGCTATCACCTTTTTGACTGCCTCACACTCAGGTTCTACCGAACTTAGATCCGGTGTGAAGCCCATACAGGAAGATACGGTCGCATCAGCATAACCTGCCATGGTTTTTTCCCATTGGTGGATATCTGTGGGCACCTCGGGAAACAGGGATGCCTCAAGTGCTCCCAATATAACATGTCCCTGAGCATAGGCTTGAACATTTACATTTTCACTACCTTCCTCAGTTCGTATCACAGTCCCGTCATAATTTCTGATATAATGTTTACCTTCAATTCCGTAGCGTGCTGTTTCGCGATACCAAGGATCCGTGTTCATGAGTTCGATAAGCTTCAAAGCTTCCTCCGGATGGTCGGTATATCTGCTTACGGCAGTCATAGCCTGGATAGATGATGTACTAAGATAGGGACCGTCAAAACGGGAAATATATATCGGTTTCTTGATAGTGTTGGCCCATATCGTCTCGGCACCGAACCAGCCCTGTCCGGACTGAACAACTCCCGATTCGGCTCTCGGCATAGTCTCAAGAGTATATGCATCCGGATTGATATACCCTTTTTCATACCATTTATGAACTGTACGAAGCCGTTCCCTCCATGCAGGGATCTCAAGTGCACTTTTAACTGCATATTCCTGATCTGTGCCCTGTGCGTCCCATTCCAGACCCACAAGTGTATCCATGTTAAGCCAGTCAACAAGCGCTGACTGCCAGGATGTTATACCCGATGAAGCGACCTTGATGGGATAGTCGTCCGGATGATCTTCCTTGTAAGCCTTCAGATATGGCTCGATCTCCTCGAAAGATATATCAAGATCCTTTTCAAATCCCTTTTCTTTCAGAAAATAATTACTGTCCAGGATCCAGAATACTTCACATATATCCTGTTCATTTCAATCAGATATACAGAGGCTATCTGCCGGTTTCAGATGAAGTAGAGCGTATATATTTTCAAGGGGTTGATTCATTCGACCTATACCTGATGCCGAATACCATTCTGTGGATTGACAGCGTAAGTAACGGCAGGCTCTCTGTTATACACACAAAAGATGGTGAATATCGTGTCAAAGCCAAAACAGTTGATCTCGAAAAAAAATATCCTGATTTTCTTGTCCGCTGTCACAGATGTCATCTGGTAAACCCGATGCATATAGCAAGTATCAAACGTTTTACGATTACCCTGTTAAACGGCAAGGAACTCCCTATCCCCGAAAAGAAAAACACTGCCTTTAAAAAAATTGTGCATGACAGATGGGCAAAAACTTATTAGGAGGAGTTCTTCTTTCTCTTTGCTGCCTCCAGTACACTTGTAAGATTACCCTGGCTAAGAAAATCCGGATAATTATCATCTATATCCTTTAGTATTACATGATTATCATACTCCGATAATCTGGTACTCTCATATAGCTCGCTCAAGTTTTCGGTAGAAAAAATACTATCAAGAAGTTTCCTTGCCTCTTCGGGATGTGATAAATTAGCAAAGCCACCATACAGGTTTTCAACCGCTTCCTCTATATTCTCACTTGACATCTTTTCGGAATTGATAATGCCCACTACATCTGACATATCATATTTGTATGGCCTCAAGGAAGCCAATTTCATTGCAACATCATACTCTGATGGAAGCATTCTCACTTCAAGTATATTGGCAAACGTCTTATAATGCCTGGAAAACTGCCTTATCTTTTCGCTATATGAGCAAGTTTTTCTGAAATCCTCATTGATCCACCCACTCGGCAGGCTATTTCTGTCTCCAACAATGTTTATTGCATCCTTCATGGAAGATGATGCAAAAATAATAGTATCAATATCCGTTGTAGACGGGCGGAAGCCATATTTGGATACGATTGCTGCACCACCCACAACAATGATCTCCGCTGCAGTATTTCTTCTATTGAGCTTTTTATATTCTTTTGCCAATTGAAATAGCAGATCGTCTATATTTTCTTTTGTAAATACAACTTTATCCATTTATGACCTCACATTCCACTATGTTATAATCAAGAAACTCAGGAATCGCATGATCCATAGCTTCTTTATGAGCATCTTTTCCCAATAGCTTCTCTGATAATTCCGTATCAACAGGGAAAATTGGCTTTTCCAACTTATATCTTCTGATTTCATCATATTCATTACACTTTGGAAGTCCATTGCGTTTGCTTAGATAATCAAGCATTGCAAGGAGATAAAACGCCTCAACCTTCATATTAAGCTTCCAATAATAATCAATCTTTTTCTTTTCCAGAAGATTGATCACATAATCTATCTCATCCATACGCTTCACCAAATGACACTGTTCACTTCTGAACAGATCAAAGGAATAATTCTTGTCGCATAGCGTAAGAAGTTCATCTACTGTCAGGTCAAGAGCATCTGCTATCTTTTTCACCACTCCAAGTGCACAGTTAAGAATATCGACTTTTCCATTAACGATGTTAAAAACTGTAGGGTACGCAACCAGCGCACTGTTTGCAACTTTATATATGGATATTCTGTTGTTTTCGAGATATTGCTTGATGTACATAGAAACGTCCTCCTCAATTCATATTATATACGTATTATTATATATACGCAAGCGTATATATTTTTTTAGATCATATGTTTTTTCAGTAGCAACAATTTTAAAAAGAGGAGTCCACAAGGGCTCCTCTTTACTTACCAGATTTATGGAAACGAGAGTAATAATAATTCATCGTAAACACTAGGAGTTTTTTCTGTCAGATTCAATATCATTCCTCATTTCATAATAAGGTAAATACCTTGAATGCCTTACTTGCCTCAGGCGCCGGAGCCTGTGACGTTGCAAGAGCTCAGGCTGCCCGGACCGACTATCTTAATAAAACGAAAGCCAACCAGGCCACCCTTGCACTACTTAGCAGTCTCTATAAACTCGTCAATCAGATCTCCGATAAGCACCCCTGCCGAATCATAAGTATCATCACTTAAGGGGTCTACCCCGGCAATGGTAAGAAGTGATGCCGGATCTGCCGTCTGGCCTGCCTTTAAGAAATCAAGATAGGCATCAATCTCGTCCTGCCCCTTTTCTTCAACCTGGTTACATATTGAAGCCGCATAAGTAATGGAAGTGGCATATTGATATACATAATAATCATTATACAGATGAGGGACCTTCGCCCAGCCGATACCGTCTTCATCAGTGACCGTCAGGGCATCACCATAATACTGCCTCAATAGCTCTGCGTATTTTTCAGACATGGCGTCCGCTTCCAGCGATCCACCCTTTTCAATGGTCTTGTAGCAGTAATCCTCAAATTCGGAATACATGCATTGACCCATTATCGTGTTAATAAACAGATCTATTTCCTTATCCAGCCAGAACAGCTTCTCATCCTTGGTTTTTGAATTCTCGATCATATATCTGTTAAACATTATCTCATTGGCGGTTGAAGCAACTTCCTGCGTAAAAATGGTCGGCTCGCAGTTATATACGTTCTGGTTCTCAGCCGAAAGTTCGGAATAAACCGCATGACCCATTTCATGCACTATAGTGGATATGTATGACTCGGAATCGTTAAAATTATAGAGGACATAAGGCGTCGTCTCTTTACCGAGAAGGTATTCATAAGCACCCGTCGCTTTGGTAGACGAAGGATATACATCTATATGCGGGCTTGTGATTATCTTATCGAAGACTTCCAGATATTCATCACCCCATGCCGATATTCCCTTTCTTCCTATATTTACCGCATCCTCATATGATATTTCCTGCGGCTCATAATCGGATACCGGTAAGCAAGTATCACACAACATCATCTCATCAAGTCCGAGTAAATTCTTCCTCATCTCGTAATATTCGTAAACCTTGGGCTGCATGCTGTGTGCAAAATCAATTATCCTCTCGTAAACTTTAGAATCCACATCGGACTGATAGAGTGCAGCATCCAAGGTAGAATCAAACTCTTTAATCTGCGCATCCGCCCAATAGGAACGCATCTGTCCTTCCAGTAATGAGGCATAGGTATTGGCATAGGGCTGTCTCATTGCATTACGCATCCCGGCCAACTCCTTACGGAATTCATGGTCATATTCGGAGCTTTCTATGATCCTTAAAAAAACTGCATCCGTAAGTGTACCTTCCGTCCCGTCCGGATATGTAAACGTCGGCCTTTGCAGCTCAACATAGTCAAATATATCGTGTGTATCACTGTTGTTTACCGCCTGAGTCATAAGAGCCTGAACTTTAGCTGCCTCTTCTCCGAGAACCTTAAAATCAGGATCCGTATATTTCTTCAGAAAATAAGCATATGGCGCAAGCCTCTCATCAGAGAATATCTCTTTACGTTTATCAATCGGCATTCCCATAATCTCAGTATCCTCAAAAGCGTATGCCATAATTGCTTTCCGATAAACATCATTATACCGTGCACTTGCTTTTTTCACCCATGAATCGGTTGCATCCAGGGAGCTGATGAATGTGGTATACATTAACCCTTTATTAAGGATTGCCTTAATCTCGACAAGATCCGGGTCCTCCATAGCCTTCAATAACCCGTCAACTGTGTTTAACTTTCCTCGCAGGGTTTCTATCTTGGGTAACAGCTCCTCAACACGCTTCATATCAGCTTCAAACGCTTCTTCATCCGAATACAGATCAGTAAGGTCCCAGCTTGTAGGAAGATCCGTAAGAATATTTTCATTCTCTCCATTTGTCTCGACCGGCTTGTTCTTTATATCCTCAATCCCTTCCGCAATTTCTTCAATAGGAACGCCGTCTACAGTGACTTTGCCATCATTGTTCATTGCTACGTTAGCGGAACAACCTGTCGACACAAGCATCGAGCATGCAAGCACCATTGCAATTATCTTTCTCTTCATGTAATCTTCCTCCTTAAGATACTTTTATACACTATAATATATCATTACTCTATAAATATCGCTATGTTTCATAATCCTTTTATCTTTTGACAGTGGAGGGCTCGCAGGAGCGTTCCCCCTACGCACCATTTTAAAACGGGTGGTTGATTCAAATGAACAACCACCCGTCATATGCTAATATATCTATTTCAGCAATCCATTCTTCGACAAAATATCTTTCATATGTGCCGTATATGCTTGTAATACATCTTCGGCAGGTCCCTTTCTCTCCTTTTCCGAATTCATTACTACTCCTGTCTTCCTTTTCAGCTTCATTCAATAAGCGGACCTGCTCCTTGGCCCAGGCCTTAGCGTCATAAACGCCATAGGTTTCACAAATGAATTTTTCAGATCAGAACCTTTTCACGACCAGCGACTGGCCTTTCCCATTAACATATATAGTTTTTTGTGCATAATAAGATACAGAATTTTTGCTCATAGACCAACCTAATCTCATAACCAAATCCTCCTATACTATTATACCGCAACGTAGTAGTAACTTATATTTAAAAAGTGAAAATTGACAAAAATTTAAAGCCATTGCTGGCTTTGAGGGACTTTATATGAGGTTACGCTGTCAAACTACCGATTTTTGATATTCCTTTTAAACTTTTCTTGATCTTGAATTCGGCAAGTAGCCACTAATAACAGCCACAAAACCTATATCCACAACATTTTTTATTACGAAAAAATTGATACGAATATCTGCTAAAATAAATAGAATCCTGCGCTATGATAAGGTATAATGTAAGTGATGTTAACAGCCTGGAAGCTGTTTTATACTGTAAAAGACAAGGTGAATATAACACAAAAGGCGGATTTTT
This sequence comes from Lachnospiraceae bacterium, assembly GCA_045131145.1. Classification (GTDB taxonomy): domain Bacteria; phylum Bacillota; class Clostridia; order Lachnospirales; family Lachnospiraceae; genus UBA2868. Next base: position 17,268 of record JBGUQP010000282.1, read on the forward strand.
TCAACAATAATTGACTTTCGGTTTTTTGCGCCTGAAATGTATTTCGAAATTCTGCTTTCAAAACCCAGTGCAGGATTTAGTCTTGCATATGTAGAATTAAACCTTTCACACTGAACC